>NZ_JALRGW010000049.1:0-3817 GCF_023253315.1 Aestuarium sp. | reverse complement strand
CGATCTGTCGATCCTGAACGGTGGTCAGGCGGCTTGGGCTGCGGCGGGTTTGCCGATCAACGCAACGGTCGAGTCGTCGATCCCGTCGGAATTGGATCTGACCTTTAGCCACGAGTGGCTTGCGGAAACCTCGGATGTTGAGGCTGTGACCACGGGTGCAGCGCAAGCGATCCTCGTCGATGCGCGTCCCGAAGATTTCTATCTGGGCCGCAAGGGTCATGATGCGGCGGACCGTCCGGGCACGCTGCCGGGTGCGGTTAACTACGTTTACACCTCGTTCTTTGATGACGGCGCTGCGGCGATCCGTGGGGCGTCGAATGTGGATGAGTTGAAACTGGCTTTGGGCGTCGAAGAGGGCAAAGACATCGTGTCCTTCTGCAACACCGGCCACTGGGCGGCGACGAACTGGTTTGCACTCTCGGAGCTGGCTGAGCTAGAGAACGTGAAACTCTACGCAGGGTCGATGGTGGAATATTCCAACGCGGGTCTTCCGATGGAAAACACTCCGGGCCTGTTCCGTAACTTGCTGAACCAGATTGGTTTCTAAAATGTCTGAACAAGCGATTGCGGGGGCTTCGGCCCCCCGTCCGATCCTAAAGCGCGGCGGCCTGATTGTGGCTGCCGTGTTTGTTGTTTTGGCCGTGGCTGCGCTGGCGGGGGCTCGATACGGGCTGATGCTGGCTGTGGGCTTGGGCTTTGGCCTCGCCCTCGAAGGGTTGCGGTTCGGATTTGCGGGACCGTGGCGGGCGATGATCCTGCGGCGCGAACCGTCGGGATTGTGGGCGCAGTTGCTGGCGATTGGGATCGTGACGGTCTTTGCCCTGCCGTTGATTGCGAGCCATGGCGGTGAGTTGAGCGGCGCGCAGGCCCCGATTGGCTTTGCCATGATCGCGGGGGCGTTTGTGTTCGGCGTCGCGATGCAGGTCGTTTTGGGCTGCGGGTCTGGGACATTGGTGAACGCGGGTTCGGGGAACCCCGTGTCGCTGGTCGCATTGCCGTTCTTTGCCATCGGGAGTTTCGCGGGCGCCTATCACCTGTTCTGGTGGACGGGATTGGGGGCGCTGCCGATCATGAATTTTGAAGGGTGGAGCGGTGTTCTCATCACGCTTGGCCTGTTGGGTGCGGTTGCGGTGGTCGCGTGGAAGGTTGCAGCGCCCGAGGCGCGGGTTTTGCCGCGTCGGTTGGTGATTGTGGCAATGGTGATTGCGGCATTGGCGCTGGCGAACCTGTTGATTTCGGGCCAGCCGTGGGGCGTGGTTTACGGGCTTGGCCTTTGGGTGGCGAAGGGCGCAGTGGCGGCGGGCGTGGACCTGTCGGGCTCTGCGTTTTGGGCGGCACCTGCGACGGCGGAGCGGGTGACTAGTTCTGTGCTGACCGACTACACATCCTTGACGGATATCGGCATCATCCTTGGCGCGTTCGTTGTTGCGAGCTGGAGGGTAGGGGGACTGTCCGCGAAACTGCCATCCTTGCCCGCGCGGGCGTGGGTCGGGACAATCGTGGCGGGGTTTCTGCTAGGGTATTCGTCGCGTTTGGCCTTTGGCTGCAACGTTGGAGCCTATTTCTCAGGTATTTCCACGGGGAGCCTGCACGGCTGGGTGTGGTTCGCCGCGGCCTTTGTCGGGTCGATCTATGGGATCAAACTGCGTCCCATCTTGGGGTTGGAGGCACGGGCATGACCAGACGTTTCACAGCATTGATCGCCGTCATCGCAGTGGCGGGGCTGATCGGTTGGGACCTGCAGGCCAGCCCGCCGAACCCTTATGCGGCACCGCCAGTCCTCGCCATTGGGTCGGGATTGTCTGCAGAGGGTGGGTTTTGCGGATCACTTCCGAACTAAGATGAAAGTCCTAGGTGCTCAAATTGACCCGACTGCCCGAGGATCTCGGCACTGGGGAAGAGCTAGATACGCCGATGGAATGCGAACCCATCGACCTTTATATGTTTCTATTGTTGTTGCTAAAGGACAAGCTGTTTTTTTGAGGAAGCCACGCTCGCGCGAAATGGTGACGACGGACCGAAGATGGCACGGGCGCGTCATTCCCATATTTTGATCTGCCAATTCTTCATGCTCAGGATTTAAGGTTATCGGTTGATCCGGGCTATGTAAAAGTTGAACCATGATTACCTGATGATTGGACTTACAATGGCGGCGGTGGGCAACGATATGGAATGGTTCGAAGACGCTGGATAGCGCGCATTGATTGCTTTTCTGGCTGGCTGATCAGCTGGACGTGGTGGGAGCCGATTGCATCCCCACATCCATGAATTCATCCAAGAACAGCGACATAAGCTCTACGCGCGACGTTACGCCTGCCTTGCGAAAGACGTTGTGCGAGTGAACCTTGACCGTGCCGACAGTGCAATTGCGCAGTTCGGCGATGTCTTTGGATGCCAGCCCGCGCATGAGCAAAAGTGCGATGTCCGACTCGGATGGGGTGAGGGACCATTCGTTGAACTGCGCGTGAACGTGGCTGTCGAAATCGTTGCGAAGGGAGTGGAGCGTTTCGCGTTGTCGGGCGTTCTTTGTCTTTAGCTCGGTGATATAGACCGACAAGAGAACCATGCCGAATCCGAGGACGGTGACGGCGAGAACCTCGAAAATGAGGTGTGAGAGGTCGCCAAGCACGTAGCCGCGACCTTCGCTGATGTGTTCGCGAAGGTCCACAATGACGTCTTGGGCAAAGAAAAGCCCCGATATCCCCATGCCCCAGAAAATGATTGTGGCAAACGTCGCGTTTTCAAGTTTGGTGGTGGAGTACATCGGATCGCCCTTTTTTATATAGACCGACCATAAGTTAAGGGGATGCGTAAACACCATAAACCGAAGGTATAGGCGCCTAAAGCAAGGCAAAATACACCTTAGGCATATTTGGGATGAGGGTGCTGATGGTCATACCAGTCTCATCGAAGGCGCAGGAGACAACGTTGCGTCGAACATTTGGAGACTAGACATGAAAACACTTTCGTTTGCCGCCATCGCGCTCGCACTTTCGGTTTCTGCAGCTTCTGCTCAGGATTTTGTTCAAGCGCAGATCGACAGCCTGTTTGCGCAGGGCTACACACACTTTTCGGTTCGCCGCGGCGTTCTGAACTCTTCGGTTGAGGCGTATTCGCCGACTGGTCTGGAAACGACTGTCGTCCTCGATAACTCGACCGGCGAAGTTGTGAGCCAGCGCGTCGAGACCAATGATGCAGCAGTTGTTGCGGGCACGATCCAAGAGATCGAACAGAAGCACCTTGGTGAAGTTGCTGGGTCTGACGACGTTATGGTCGAAGTTACGACTGCAACTGGCGAAGTGATTTTGGTTGAAGCTGGGGAACTCCGCAGCGCGCCAAAAGCTGGTAGCGATGATGTATATACGACCGTAACTACAGCGGCCGGCGAGACGGTTTACGTCGAAGCAGAAGATCACGGTTCAAACGATGAAAACAGTCACGTAGGCAGGTCAGACGATCACTCTGTCGGTTATGATGACAATTACGTTGGCGGGACAGACGATCACTCTCGTGGTTATGATGACGACAGCAACGATGATGATCATGGTTCCGATCATGGCTCGAACGATGACCGTGATGACCACGGCTCCGATCATGACGATGATCACGGTTCGGACCACGACGACGACTGATCGTCGCTTGTGACCTTTGATGCAGGGCGGTAGACCTGCCCTGCATTTGAAAGGTCCCGTCATGCAGAGCTTGCGTCATTTCCTAACGGCCACGGACACTGATCCGTCACTCGTTTTCCTGATCGAAGATATTGCTGCCAGCTGTGCCCGTATTGCCAGCCACGTGCGCGACATGGCGTTCGAGG
>NZ_JALRGW010000048.1:0-3876 GCF_023253315.1 Aestuarium sp. | reverse complement strand
GCCAAAAGCGCAGGATATTCTGAAACGTCTGCGGCGGTCGCAGGTTATTGCGGCGGAAATGATGTTCGCGATGGGTCGATCAAAGGGAGCGATTGACGCGGTGATGATCGATTACGGCTTTGCCCAAGGTCATTTCGGCGCCGAGCCAGAGCAAGTGTCGCCGCACGATCGGACAGAGATCACCGAACGTCTAATCGGTGCGATCGCAGGCGAGGGTGGTCGCATCCTCCAAGACGGCCTCGCACGGCGGGCGGCGGATATTGATGCGGTGGCCGTTATCGGGATGGGTTTCCCGCGGTGGCACAGTGGCCCCATGCATGCCGCCCGCGAAATCGGGATCGTTCACTTGCGCGAAAAGATGCGCGACTGGCAGGTTGAAAGCCCCGTGTGGACTGTGCCGCGCATGATGGATGAAGCGGCGAAATACCTGATGGGCTTTGACGCGATCAGCGTCCAGCACCCTTAACCGAGGCTGATCCCGAGGATCACAGCCATCAGGCCCATCACAGACAACAACAGCATACCAAGGTTGATCGGGATCACCTTGCCCAGACGTTTGCGAAGGTCGTCGTCATCGGTCGCTGCTTTTTTCGCAGCGCGCACCAGAACCACGGTCCACAGCAAGCCGCAGACACCAATTGCCGTGATTGCGGCACCGATCCAGATCAGCAGGTCCATCGTCGTCTCCCTCTGTGTTGCGGGGTTTCGCCTAACGCGGGGATATGAGCTTGGCAAGGGTCTTGGCAAGCGGCGGGGCAGGGGTTAGGGATTGCGCCCAACCCGAAATGAAGGAGCTCCTATGTCCGATTCCGTCACCGAAAGCGTTGCGAGCCAAGAGCTGCGCCAGTTCATTGAACGCGTCGAACGTCTGGAAGCCGAAAAGAAAGACATCGCTGACAGCATCAAAGAAGTGATGGCTGAAGCCAAGGGTCGTGGCTACGACACCAAAGTCATGCGCAAGGTCATTTCGCTGCGCAAACGCGATGCAAACGACATCGCCGAAGAGGAAGCGATCCTCGACATGTATAAGGCTGCATTGGGCATGTAATCCGTGCGGGGCGGCCCCATGCCGCCCTGACGTTTGCCGCTAGGGTTGAATGAACTTCACACCTGGCATTTGGGCGATCAGTTCCAGATCGTCCTCGTAGGCGGCGGTGATATGTTCGACCATATCATCGGTCCAGCCTTCAATCTCGATATCTTCGACGATCTGATCCTCTAGGGCGAACCGCTCTAGGAAGGTGGCGATCACTTTGCGCTTTTTCGCCTCGGTCTGGGGCGGATGCGATTTGATGTAGGCCAGAAAGCGGTGCATCCCTTCGCGGCTCATGATCGTTTGCAAGAGGTCAAAGCCCCCCGTGATCCGCGTCATCGGATCAACGCCAGATACTTCACGAATGAGCTGCGCCCAGAGGAACGGCGTGTCCTCGTTGCACCAAACGGTCACAGGAATACCGGGCGCATTATCGAGGAGCCGTTCGATCACATCGGACCAGCGCACTTGATCCAGTCGCGCGCCTCGCATGAAATCATCCAGCGTCTCTGCCTTGGACGCCTTGAGCGCCTCGGGCAAGAACGTCGCGGGATTGCGGATGCCGATATAGAGGGACACCTGATCACGTGGGAACAGGTCGCGCAGCGTCTGCGCCTTGGCGGAGGCGAGCGAATAGAACTCCCCGCCTTCAAAGATACGGTTCGGCACGCAGATGAAATCGGGATTGCTGAGGACAACGCGGTGGCCCTCTTGGTCCTCAAGGATCGCATCAATCAGGATATCGCGGGTTTCCTCAGCGGGCATCTGACCCTGAAGGTTGTGCATGGTTTCCCGCAGCAGACGACGATAGCGGTTCGGTTGGGGCACGATCACGCCCTGTTGCGCAAAGCCGTCCGCATTTTTGAGCAAGCTTTTGATAAGCCGCTCGTCATCCGTGCAGCTTGCGCCGATATGAACCGCGATTTCCATGTCGTCTTTCTGTTCTGCTTTTTGTTGCCCCAATATAAGGGCTTTTCTGGACAGGGAAACCGCTTTCGGATAGGCGATCATTTATGTCCGAGCAAACTAGTCAGATATCAGCAACCGCAAAGCGCCGTCACCTGATAGACAGGTGGTCTGTTGGCGCGTTGATCATCGCGGCTTTGGTGCTGATGCCGATCCTCGCGGTCGTTTGGTTTGCTGTTACGCCGACAGACAACATTTGGCCGCATCTCTTGCGCACCACATTGCCCCGCTACCTGAGCAACACGCTGATCCTGATGGGATCGGTCGGGGTGATCACAGCAGCGGTCGGGGCAGGGGCCGCATGGCTGGTCGTCATGTATCGCTTCCCCGGTCGTCAGTGGTTGCAATGGGCGCTTCTGATGCCTTTGGCTGTGCCGGCTTACGTGGGGGCCTATGCGCTGGTGGACCTGCTGGAATACGCGGGCCCCGTGCAAACGACATTGAGAGAGCTATTCGGCTGGACTCGTCCAACGGACTACTGGTTCCCCGCTATCCGCACCCGCTGGGCGGCGGTTCTGGTGCTCTCTGCCTCGCTCTACCCTTACGTCTACCTTTTGGCCCGCGCTGCGTTCCGCGAACAATCGGGCGCTGGATACGAGGTCGCCCGTGCGCTGGGCGTTGGCCCCTTGGGGCGGTTCTGGCGGGTAGGTCTTCCCCTCGCACGTCCTGCTATCGCGGCGGGCTGTGCGGTCGCGATGATGGAGACCGTGAACGATTTCGGAACGGTCGACTATTTCGCCGTCCAAACCCTGACCACAGGGATTTTCACCACGTGGCTACAGGGCGGCAATCTTGGCGGCGCTGCGCAAATCTCGATCCTCGTGCTGGGGCTTATCGTGCTCCTCGTCACGCTTGAAAAAATCTCGCGCCGTCGGAGCCGTTTCTTTACCTCGGCCCGTGGTCAACGCCCTGTCGAGGCCGTCGCCCTGACGGGGTTCGGCAAATGGATCGCGACCTTGGCCTGTATGATCCCGCTGACGCTGGGTTTCATCCTGCCCGTCGTCGTCCTGTCGAGCCACGCTTTTAACGCGGGCCAATGGGTTGATCCGGGGCTGATCCGCGCCTTTACCCACACGCTCGTTGTTGGCGGCGTGGCGGCAGTTCTCACCGTGATCGGCGGCGTTTTGATGGTCTACGGCGTCCGCCTCTCGGGCAAGTCGCTGCCGCGCCTTCTGATGCCCGTCACCGCGATTGGCTACGCCGCACCGGGGGCCGTTCTGGGCCTCGGTATTCTGGTGCCATTAGCAGTCTTTGATAACAAACTCGCCGACGGCGTGCTGGCCCTCACGGGCTGGGATCCGGGCCTTTTGCTGACGGGCACAGCTGCAGCGCTGGTCATTGCCTATGTGGTCCGTTTCTTCGGAATCGCTCAAGGCGCGGCCGACGCCGCATTGGGCCGTGTGTCGCCCAGCCTTCCGATGGCAGCACGGTCGCTCGGCCAGACTGCGGGCGGCGTGCTGAAACAAATTTATTTGCCGCTCGTGCGGGCCTCTATCGGCTCTACGCTCCTCTTGGTTTTTGTAGATTGCGTCAAAGAACTGCCTGCGACACTTCTGTTAAGGCCGTTTAATTACAATACCTTAGCAACGCGCGTGCACGAAAAGGCCAGCCTCGAAAACCTGACCCAAGCCGCCCCCGCCGCCCTCGTCATCACACTCGTCGGCCTCTGTGCGGTCGCACTTCTTGCACGAGCGAACCGATAGGTCTTGCGCAGTTCGCAACGACTCGTTATCAGGCCTCCCGTGCCCCTATAGCTCAGCTGGTAGAGCAACTGATTTGTAATCAGTAGGTCCGCGGTTCGAGTCCGTGTGGGGGCACCACTTCTTTCCCTAATTTCCAATTATTCTGCGCCTGATACGTGGTCCGCTACCGTAATC
>NZ_JALRGW010000047.1:0-3935 GCF_023253315.1 Aestuarium sp. | reverse complement strand
CCAATTCAATACCCACTGCGGCAAATCTGGGATGAAGAATATCTGGTTTCCGTCTGGGTAAGACACCGTTGCCCGTGCAACGGTTTCGAACGACGTCGGCAGCAGCGACAAATCCTGTTTTTCCAGCTGCGACGAGGACTTCAACGAATTGAGCGCCAGCCACGCCACCGGCAAGAGGATCAGCAACACCCCAGACAGCAGATATGCATAGGTCAGATAATCGAGCCAATTCGCCCGCTGTCCGCCCGCTTTACGCGTTAGAAAAGTGGTTACTGCGTTCATGCTTTGCTCGATTTCGACGAAAGGTAAACTTGGAGAAGGGAGAGGATGATCAAGACAATCGCGACCAAGAGCGATGCCATCGCCGCAATCCCCAATCCGTTGGCTGTTGGTTGTCCGCGAAGGCCTGATGCTTCGAAGATGTAACCCACGAGAGAGGTCCACCGAACCGACATGGCGTAAAGCTCTTCAAAGGCTTGGAAGGCTTTAATCAGTGAAAGAACCGTCACGACCAGTAGGGTCGGCGCAAGGAGCGGAATGGTGATCCGCGTCAACTGGCGCCACGCCGACGTTCCGTCCATCTCGGCCGCCTCATAGACATCACGGGGGATCGCCTGAAGCCCGGCAAGGAGGATCAACATATAAAATCCAAGGTGTGCCCATGTGTAGACAAAGACGGACCAGAACATTGTCCAAGATGGGTCCGTCAGCCATTGGATCGGTTCATCAATCCAGCCCCACATCATTAAGGTTTGTGACAGCACACCTTGCCGTTTCAGGATCAGAGACCACAAGAAGCCGACAACCACCGGCGACAGCATTACTGGGTAGAAAAAAACTGCTCGCCAAAACCCGCGGGCTACAATTTTGCGGTTCAGCGCCAAGGCAGATATCAAGGCAACCGCGATCATGATTGGCACTTGGAACACGACAAATGTAGCTGTCGCGTAGACGGAACCGAGGAATTTATCGTCTTCGAGGTTGGGTGCGCCCGTATCGATCTGTGTCTCAGCCAGCAAACGACGCAGGTTATCTAACCCCGCCCAATCGCGTTCTGAAAACAAGATTGACTGGCCTTCGGTGACCGAGAAGCCGAAGTTGATAAACATGGGCGCAAAGGTAAATGCCCCAAAGATCAACATATTAGGCAAGAGAAACAGGTATGGGAGCCCCGTCGCACCTGCCAGCTTCTGTGTCATCTCAATCGGCCAGCCAATCACGCTGACTGCACGGTCCCATAAGGGGCCAGTTGGGCGCAAAAGCGCCCAACCGATGAGTAGATAGACCAGCAGATAAAGTGGCCATGGGGCACCCGCAAAAGCGGCGTGAAGCGCCTCTGTCATACGAATGCCTCCGCTGGATTATTCTGCGATCTTCGCGGCAACATCCGCGTCGATGGCAGCCAGTGCTTCGTCCAAGGTCATCTCGCCAGTGATGGCTTTGGTGATGTAATCAGGGATCACACCATAGATGACAAAGTTCTTAGCGTAGCCTTGGAAGGTATAGGCCTGCGGTGTGGTCTGAGCCGCTTTACCTGCGTTTGCCGCAAAGACCGACAAAGCCGCAGCGACTGCAGGGGACGCATCCGCATAATCAATACCAGATTCCTGAAGGCCCTGATGCGCAGTGATGTTCTTTGTCTGCGCAGCAAATGCCGCTGCGTTTTCTTCGGCAGCAAGGAAGTCGATCAATGCAGCAGCAGCCTCAGGCGATTTGGTCGATTTGAACGCTACAACAGCAGCACCACCGGGCATTGCGCCACAGCCACCATCACCACACGGCGCAGGGACAGCTTTCCAGTCGAAATCAGAGATGTTCTCAGCATAGCTGTTGATCATCCACGAACCCGACATATGCATAGCAACGTCGCCCGACTGGAACAGCGGAGCCGCGTTGCGATACTGAGTGCCCTCGCCTGCCGGCCAACCCTCTGCGGGCATTAGGCCACTCTGGTGCCAGCCTACAAAGACCTCTGCGTATTTGCGGAAGCCGTCGTCGACGAGGATCGGGTTGCCGCTGTCATCAAAGAACTTTGCGCCATAGCTGAACGCTGGACCGGCCCAGCGGTGTGCCGTGCGGTCCATTGCAAGACCTGCAGTGATGCCAGTTGCCTCTTTGACCTCCAACAGAGCAGCCGCCCAGTCATCCCAGGTCGCGCCGTCACCCGGCATGTCGACGCCCGCATCCTCAAAGAGGGATACGTTCACGAAAGGACCAGTCACGGTGAGCTGCGTCATCCAGCCGTAAATGCCCTGATCGGCACCGCCGGGTTGACGGAACCACGGCAGTGTTGCGCCATAGGATGCTTCCCATGCCGCGCCATCTACATAGGGTGCGAGATCAAGGTAGTACTGGTTCAAACCGCCAAGGTTTGTAACCCGTGCAACGTCAGGCGCCGCATCTGTTTGAAGCTGGTTTTCCAATTGGTCACGGATGACATCGTAACCAACCGTTTCCAGCTTCACGGTATGGCCAGTCTGTTCGGTAAACACAGGTAGCATACCTGCAATCACGTCACATTCGTTGGCGTCTTGGTAGCATAGAAAAGTAATCTCATCTGCCCACGCAGCGGATGCGCCAGCAAAAAGAGCAATCGACATAGCCGTCGAAGCTGTAAGTTTTTTCATAGTTTCCTCCCGTTTGGTTGCTCTGGACATTCCGTGTCCATCACTCTTTTGTCCGGCTACCCGCCCCTCCTCGGGCTATTGGGTCTCAATCCGGTTCATCTTCCCCTTGAAAAAGCCTAGCCCATCGCCTTCCTCAGCAAAGGCCGCGCGCAGCACTCTTCCAACAATTATGTTGTGATCTCCTCCGTCATGAACCGCGTGCCGACTGCATTCAAACCGAGCGAGACAGCCATCGATCAAAGGCACACCTTCCGAATTTTCGATCAAATCAAGTCCGGTAAGCGCATGCATGTCTTTTGCGACGCGCCAGCACAGATCATCTTGATCCGCAGCCAGAACATGGATCGCAAAATGCTCTGCTTTTACGAAATACTGCGAACGCTTCGACGACTTTTGCGGAGACCATAGCACCAATGGCGGCTCCATTGAGACCGAAGCGAAACTGTTCGCAGTGATCGCGATTGGTCCCTCATCCGTGCCGACTGTCACGACAGTCACACCCGTTGCGAACCGCCCAAAGGCGTCGCGCAACGAACGCTGTGTTTGCTCACTTGGAACGAAATGCTGGATTGTTTTGGTCGGCAAAAGTTCGGTCATGGAACCTCCTGCCCCAACGCCGCCTCATAGAGAGAGAACCAAGTCGGGCGATCCAACTCGACCTTCAGGGTTTCTGAAATCGTAGCAATCCTACCCAAATTATTCGTACCAAGGACTGGCATAATCTTTGCGGGATGACGCAACAGGAACGCAATGGCGACCGCAGCGCGATCGACACCCCGTGCAGAAGCGATCGCATCGAGACGCTGCCCCAAAAGACCACCATCTGACATCAAAGCCCCGCCACCCAGAGGCGACCACGCCATGATCGGCTGACCGTGCTGTTGGTGGAACGCTACATCGCCGTTCGTAAAGGGCGAGATTGCAGACAGAGACACCTCGATCTGGTTCGTCACCAACTGGGTCTTCATGCCCGATTGCAGTAACTGCCAATCCCAAGGGCGGAAATTCGACACGCCAACAGCGCGAACCTTTCCGTTCTTTACGACTTCATCCAATGCCATGCCCGTTTCGTGATGATCCATCAAAGGATCAGGACGATGGATCAACAAAAGGTCGATATGATCTATCCCCATCGCTTCTAGCGACAGATCAACCGATTTCAGAATGTGTGAACGCGACGTATCATAGTATTTGACCGGAGCATTTGCGTAGCGACCAACGGGCGCCACGATATCGCATTTGGTGACAATCTCCATCTGATCACGTAACGAAGGATTGGTGCGCAAGGCTGCGCCCAAGACGTCTTCT
>NZ_JALRGW010000046.1:0-3949 GCF_023253315.1 Aestuarium sp. | reverse complement strand
ATAGGCGTGTTCAGCCTGTAGCGATTTGAGGCTTGGGCTAATGACAGGGAATAAATCAATGGTGGTGACGCCTAGACTGAGTAGTTGCTTGGCATACTCGATTAGCAAGTCCACGCTCAAACGCTCAACCCCTGGCATGCTTACCACGGCTTGGCGCTGCTGTTTACCCTCAATGACAAACACGGGCGCAATCAGATGCTTGGGTTCAATGCTGGTTTCTTGTACCATGGCGCGGATATTATCGTTGTAACGTAGGCGACGTAAGCGAGTATTGGGGAATGAACGGTTAAAAATATAACTCATAAAAACCTCTTGTTATCGAGTGACACTTATATATTATCAAGTAACGTTATCAAGTAACGCAGAAATTGTATAAGGATAAATAAGCAAAATTTGCTAGAATGATAATTTTTTAAAAAGCTATCTTACCACAATCTACTTACGCATGGAGGGCGCCGTGAGTTTAAACCCTGTAAATGCCAATCAATTAGCCGCTCAGTCATCGACTGACAGCACTAATATGACTGACACAATGTCTAAAGAAAATGACGAGCATTCTGATTTGGCAAACGAGTCGCAACTGCAGCTCAATGAAGACAGTGAGCATCAAGCTATCAGCAAACCTAGTATTGATGTGCTAGGGCAGCAGCTCGCCAACATCATGTCCCAAAGCCCATTTGTGGCGCATACCTTTACTACCTATCATTATGAAGCAGGCAAAGTATATGGTAAGGTCAAATCCAATCCCGCCCTCATCGGCAATCCAAATTTTGAGATTTTGCATGGCGGTATGACGGCGACGTTATTAGATACCATAGGCGGGCTCGAAGGGATGCTTGAAATCTATCGTCGTGATCAAGGCACGTTTGAAGAGCAGACCAAAAAAATCAAACGCATGGCAACCGTTGATTTGCGTGTTGATTATCTAGCTCCTGGGCGCGGTCATGAGTTTATGGTCACAGCCGAAGTAATTCGTATGGGACGCAAAGGCTGCACCACGCGGATGATGTTGGTCAATGATGAAGGAAAACTCATCGCGCATGGCATCGCCAGTTATGCGTTTTAAAACAGCCATTTATAGTAAAAAACCCACAGTGATGTGGTTTTTTTACTATAACAGCTTATACCTAATCTAAGAAGGCGTGAGCTCTAATGTATTAGGGTTGGACGGTGGTTGTAGTGGTCGTTGTTGAGGTCGTTTTAGTAGTCACTTGGGCAGGCTGATGGGCTACATCAGTAATTTTTTGCTGGGCATTATTGGCAACCTGTGACAACTTGGTGCTGAAATTTGTATGTTTTTCTATGGGTGTTTCGAGCGGCACATCGCGACTCACCCCGCCACCTAAAACTTGGTATAGCTGAATTTGACTGAGCAATTGCGACTGCTTGGTATTTAGAATACTTTGTTGGCTGCTATAAATCGAACGCTGTAAGCTAACCAACCAAGGCCACCAGCGATCAACATTGTAATGCCCATCGCCAATCCGATCAGACCATCGATCAGATTGACAGCATGCGCGATGCCACCTGATTAAATAATTTTAAATATCAAAGATATAACTGGTCCATAGGTTAAAAACCACAATGCATTTAACCCAGTATCTGTGATCCACGTATTGAAAAGAACCGCAGCCATTGCAGCTGATACAAATGATAAAAGCAATCTGCGAATTGGGCTTACGTCAAACCCAGTGTCTTCGCCTAAGCCGCCCAAACACAGGGATTGTTGAAACGCCTAAAATCAAAGCCATCTCAAACACATCCGGTGATAGGAACGACATGCCGACGCCATATCCGATAACAAGTGTCAAACCACCAATACGCGGCGTAGGCGCAGTATGTGATCGTTGCGGCGCAGAGGAATTATGCCCCTTTGCGGTCAAATGGATATGCAACGGCTTTGTAAAAAGAATAAGAAACGCCACGCAAATAACCGAAGCAAATGAATATACGAAAATATCAACCATCGGTTATGTCCACTAACCAGAATCACAGCATAAATAATTATTATTTTTAGACTATATTTTACTTTTATCGCGCTGAAAACCCAACCTACGCCCAAATTCAATACTCATGAGGCTAGTATAGCACCAAAACAAAAGTATTGATATTGACCATTAGGTCATAGCACAACGTATTACAAACGACATCAAAAAAAAGCCCCGCAATATGCGGGGCTTAATTTCATTGATAATACCCAGGTATTAATCACGCTCTTCGATGATTTCGACAAGGTGCGGGATTTTCGCGACCATACCGCGGATCGAAGGTGTATCTTCCAATTCGCGTGTCTTATGCATCTTGTTCAGGCCTAGACCAATCAGTGTGCGACGTTGAACGTCGGGACGACGGATTGGGGAGCCGATTTGTTTTACAACGATGGTTTTTGCCATGTGTTCGTCTCCTTATGCTTCTGCAGCTTCGGCAGCAGGTGCTTCGTCTTTTGAACGAAGGATGTCACCAACTTTTTTGCCACGACGCTGAGCAACCATACGTGGGCTCATTTCCTTTTGCAGACCGTCCAAAGTAGCACGGATCATGTTGTAAGGGTTTTGTGAGCCGATTGATTTTGCAACCACGTCTTGAATGCCAAGCATTTCGAAAACCGCGCGCATTGGACCACCCGCGATGATACCAGTACCTGTTGGTGCTGTACGCATCACGACTTTACCGGCGCCGTGACGGCCTTCGATATCGTGGTGAAGCGTACGACCTTCACGCAATGGAACGCGGATCATGTTGCGCTTTGCTTGCTCGGTCGCTTTGCGGATCGCTTCAGGTACTTCTTTCGCTTTACCTTTACCGAAACCGACGCGGCCTTTTTGATCGCCGACAACTACCAATGCGGCAAAGCCAAAACGCTTACCACCTTTAACAGTTTTCGACACACGGTTGATCGCAACAAGACGATCGGCGAACTCGGGTGCCGCGTCTTCGCGACGTTGTTTGGGTTCTTTTGCCATAATATCGTCTCCTTAGAACTTCAGACCGCCTTCACGTGCGGCGTCGGCCAGAGCCTTGACACCACCGTGAAAGAGGAAACCGCCACGATCAAAGTAGCACTCTTCAACACCAGCTGCTTTGGCACGTTCTGCAAGCGCCGCACCAACCTTAGTTGAAGCTTCGATGTTGTTCTTGCCAACAACGCCCAGTGCCTTTTCCAGTGACGACGCTGCCGCCAATGTTACACCGTTTACGTCGTCGATCAGCTGGCAGCTGATGTTTTTGTTGCTGCGGTGAACGGACAGACGTACACGTCCTGCGTTCACTTTGCGAAGTTTGTTCCGTACGCGCAAGCGACGCTTCAAGAACAGTTGTCTTTTGCTGTTTGCCATCTTTTGCGTCCTTACTTTTTCTTGCCTTCTTTGCGGAAGATATATTCGCCTTTGTAACGGATACCTTTGCCTTTATAGGGCTCTGGGCTACGCCACTCGCGAATATTCGCCGCAACTTGGCCAACGCGTTGTGCGTCAATGCCTTCGACAGTGATTTCGGTTTGTTTTGGTGAATTCACAGTAACATCTGCAGGGATGTCAAAGTTTACATCGTGTGAATATCCTAGGTTCAGCTTCAAAACATTCCCTTGGACAGCGGCACGATAACCAACACCAACGATTTCTAGATCTTTCTTAAAGCCTTGGCTGACACCAGTAACACAGTTTTCAACCATTGAGCGGCTCATGCCCCACTGTTGACGTGCGCGTTTTGATTTACCGCGCGGCGTCACAACGATTTGGTTGTCTGCAACTGTGATGGTGACATCGTCCGTCGCATGGAAGGAACGTGTGCCTTTCGGGCCTTTTACTTCTACGGTCTGACCAGATACAGATGCAGTTACACCTGCGGGCAGCTCGACCGGTTTTTTACCAATACGAGACATTCCCAGTCCTCCTTAGAATACAGTGCAAATTACTTCGCCACCAACATTGTTGGCACGAGCATTTGCATC
>NZ_JALRGW010000045.1:0-4134 GCF_023253315.1 Aestuarium sp. | reverse complement strand
TAGCAAGCCCAGCATCATCCAGAATTTCAACATCGTCCCTCACTCTCTGAGCGGCCCTTACAGCGACAAGTCTGTCCTCGGCTACCCTAAGCTCAATTTGTGCTACTGCGTTGTCTACGGCGGCGCTCCGCCAGCGGAACAGGGCAAACAAACCCGCCAGTGCGATGACGGCGTAGATGCGCCAGCGGATGCCAAACATCAGCGGTCACCGTTTGCCCATTTCTTGAGGCGCTCTTTCATAATCCAGAGACCGGCCAGCAGGACAATCCCGCAGACGCCAACCGCGACAAGCTGGGCGGTGCCATCGAGGGCAGCGACGGCAGACACACCGCCACCGACCGCAGTCGCGATCTGAACCGACGATGCCTGAACGGTAGTCGATTGTGCGACCGATGTCCGCTTAGCTTCAGCCTCGCCGAAGAATGTTGGGACGTGGAAGCATGGGCATGCCTTTGCCGCATACTGATTGTGGCCGGTAACCTTGAGGTCTCCAAACCGGCGCTTCAGGTCCGCCACGATGTTGATCAGTGCCTTTTCCTGAGCTGGGGTGAAGTGGTCAGAGAATTTGTCAGTCGCCGTGCCGCCCTTGCCGCCGATCAGGCAGATGCCAATCGAGTTTGCATTGTGGCCAGCGACATGTGCGCCGGTACGCTCTACCGGACGCCCCTCTTTGACCGTCCCGTCAACGTCGATAACGTAATGGTAGCCAATATCGCTCCAGCCACGCTCCTCAACGTGCCAACGGCGGATCTCCGCCACTTTGTCAGAAGTGCTGCGGCCATCCATCCAAGATCGCGGAGTGTCGGCGGAGTGGATAATGATTTCGTTGATAGTTCGCATAGCGTGCCTCCATTGAGTTGGGCAAATTCCATCAGGTCGTTGGCCTGATCGAACTCGGTGAATTGCTGGTGGTTGATGTAGGTATTCTTAGCGTCACTCATATCAGATCTATGCACGATCCGCATCAAGTTCTGGTCAAACGCGATCAGGACGTAATATTCCGCACGCAGACCGCCGTTTGTGTAGTTGTAGCACCCATTGTGGCGTTTGGTTGCCGACTTGACCTCGACCTTTACCGGCATGTCATTCACCATCACGATCAGGTCAAACGAGCCGTCGATGACGTGGGCCTCAATGCCATGCTTTTCAAACATATAGGCCGCCCAGAATTCCCCTGCGCGGCCTATGTGTGTTGCCCTGCGTTTCACTGCCCGACCTTATCCTTTAATGACATCCAGACAGCGCCGGCGATGAATAACAGCGTGCCTGTCGTCACTATCTTAACAGTCGTGGCCCACATCGCTTTGCGAGTGTCGCGCCATGATCCGAGCAGGCTCCGAAGCTCGTCAATGTCGCGGCCAGCGTGTTCGTCATGCAGCCCAAGCTCTTCAAGAGCAGCTCTCGCGCCGCGTTTAGCAGCCCTGTCGAGCATTGCCTCAAGTTCTTCATGGGTTATCTGCACGCTGCCCATAGACATCACCTACACGTTCTTGATGCGAAACTTTGCAAAGTCGCCATCCATCAGCTTGCGCTTGGCATACTCTGCAAACTCTTTCGTCCCGATGGCGGCACCGCACTCTTTTGCCCATTGCTCGGCAACGATAAGCGGGATCGAGCCAACCTTGCGGACAGCCATCTCGCCGAACATCGACGGGGCGGCCTCACGTTCGTGGGCGTTCTGGTCAAGCAGTGATTGGATGTCCTGCGACTTGCGGATGACTAGCTTGCCATCGACAAAGTCATATGTCTCATTCGCTGTCTGCATCGTCGGCCTTCTTCGCTGGCTTTTTCGGTGCAGTTTTCGGGGTGATGTCTTTGGCAAAACCAGCCGCAACTAGCTCTTCGCAGAGGTGATCTTCCACGTCGCCAGTCCAGCCCATCTCGCGGGGCTTGCCGTCGATCCACGGCTTGAGGTCAGTGGTGATTTCAATCTTCTTGGACATATTCGTCTCCCAAATGTGGTTGTGGGGAGCGGATCACTCCACTCCCCACAGTTGGTAGCACAATATTATGTGCGTGTCAGCTTAGAGCGACGGATCGATGTCTGCGATGATGCCGTGTGCCTTCTCGCTGTCAACCTGCAGGCCATACTCTACCGAGATCAGGCGGCGCTCAGAGTGACCGGTGCGTGCCAGCGGCTTCTGAGTGGTGGTGGACAGGTATGCAACGCGAGCCATCGACGGGTCGAGAACGAACACATCTCTAGAGCGAACGAAGCGGCTCGGCACAATCTGAAGGTCACCAAAATCGGACACGTAAACGTCAACCGAAGCGACGATTTTCTTGTCCGAGATGTCGCGGTAGCGGGTAGCCGAACCGGTGAAGGTCGAAGAAATCTTCTGCTTCACGCCAGAGCCACAGAGAACCAGCGAAGGCTCTGCACCGTTGTCCCAGCAAGAAGCGATTACGTTCTTCAAGGAAGTTTCGGTTAGCGCCCGTAGGGTTCCGTCGGTTGCTGCGGTGGTCGGTGCGCCAGCGGTGCCGCCGGACAGTGCGCCGTTTGCACCACCGGTGCCACGATCCACGTTGGTGCGCAGGAACGCAGAGAGCGAAGCGGTTTCGCGAGCGGTGCCGGATGCGCCTGCAACAGCAGCGTTGTTCGAACCCACCAACATGGTCTCCATGTCGCGCTTCAGCTCTTTCAACTTATAGGCGATTTGCTTCGCCATCTTCTGTGCATCACCAGCGCCGTTTACTTTCTCGGCGGTGTCGGTAACCTCAACAATTTTATCGCTGATCTGGCTATAATTGCCCAGTCGAATTGCGTTGGTCGGTGCATCCGTAGCGGGAGCGTTCTCGCCCTCGATTACACGGTTGGAGTCCGAAGCGGCAGCCAGATCAACCTCTGCCCACTCAAAGTAGGTGTTCGAGATCGACTTCTTGCCGATGGTGGACATGAACGGAGTTTCCGTTGGCGAGATAGACACCAGTGCGTCCTGCAAATCCTCGCGGATCGTGCTGACGTCGTAGGTCTCGTTTGCATTAGCATTTACACCCATTTTAATCTCCTATGGTTAATGGGTCAGGACAGTAAGAAGTTGGCCACGTCATCGACGGAACCAGACTTCGCCATCCGAGCTTTCGCCTGTTGCGTCTTCGCCTTCTTGCTGGCATTTGGCATCGGCTTCGGACCTGCCTTCATCACCTTCGGTGCGGTGGCGGTCTTCTGCTTTGCCTCTGCCCGCGCTTTCTGCTGCTGACGCCACTTGTAGGCATCATGCAGAATGCGGATCTGGCGTGCATCAACGATCTGGCTGAGTTCCTCCGGCGTGTAGCCGTATTCGCTCGAACCTACGTCGATCAGTGCTTCGCGGAGCTTTTTCGCAGTCTCAGGGTCGGCGAATTCAGGAACCGCCTCCTTCAATCGTGCTACTTGCTGCTGCAGCATTTGCTCATGCTGTGCGGCACTGAATGCAGCCTGACGTTGCTGCACTGCGACAAACGCTTCCTGCTGCTGCTGGTACTCGGCCAGTTGGCTTTCATATTGCGCCCGCTGCTGCATGTAGCCAATCGGGTCGCTCTGTGCCAGTGCTGTATCCGGTGCCTTCGGCGGCTGGATAGGGTTTGCCAGACGCTGCTTCAGACCATCGATCTGAGCAAGCTCGGTTTGCAAGTTTTGCGCCATAGTCTGGACCTGTTTACGGGCCTCGGCTACTTCACGCATCCCCTGCTGGATATACTGCTGACCACTGTAACCTCTGCGGAGTTCATCGGTCGTCACCTGAATTTCAACTCCGTCCACCGTTA
Organism: Aestuarium sp.; assembly: GCF_023253315.1. Classification (NCBI taxonomy): domain Bacteria; kingdom Pseudomonadati; phylum Pseudomonadota; class Alphaproteobacteria; order Rhodobacterales; family Paracoccaceae; genus Aestuarium; species Aestuarium sp. The sequence continues at coordinate 387 of NZ_JALRGW010000045.1, read as the reverse complement.
CGGTGTGGAGTGGTTCTGGTTGACCTTCATCCTCTGCGGGATCAGTGTCGCCGTCATCCTCTTCGTCGTCGTAGGCTTCCTCATCAGAGGCGTCGGCTACGTCGTCGTCTTCATCATTTTCGCTAACTTGGTCTTCCAAGTCAACATCTGCCTCCGGCTGATCGTCTTTAATGGCCTCATCCGCAACGGGTGCCGCCTCTTCAATGAGGGCCAACGTCTCCGCATCAATCGCATCGTTCATGGTGTAGTCCTTTCAGGTTGCTACTGTTTGCGCTTCTCGATTTCACCGTCGGCAATCATGCCATCCAGTTCATCGATCAGCTCTCCTATTGCGAGGATAGACCCTCGCGCCTTCATGACTGCGACGCGATCCGCGCCTTTTGCCGT
>NZ_JALRGW010000044.1:0-4451 GCF_023253315.1 Aestuarium sp. | reverse complement strand
CATTGAACATAAGATATTTCACTCTTAGTGAACCTAATGAAAAAGGCTTTAGAACTGTCTATTTTGAGCTAAACGGCCAGCCTCGATCAGTTGATATAAAAGATAACTCTATCGCTGTTGATGATTTAGCTAAAGAGATGGCGGATCCTAGTAACAATGAGCACGTGGCTGCACCTATCCCGGGTTTACTGGTTGATGTAGCTGTATCTGAAGGTTTAAAAGTACAAAAGGGATCTAAGCTTTGCACAATCGAGGCCATGAAAATGGAAACCGTTATTTACGCTGATCGATCAGGGGTTGTTGACAAACTTTATGTCAAGGCGGGCGAAAGCATTGATGCTCAACAGCTTCTTTTTGTTATAAAATAACTCTTCTTCTTAACTTTATTGTGATAATTTTTATTTGTGGCTGAGTTAAAAATAATAACTGCAAAACATCGAGGATTTTGTGCGGGGGTAGACCGAGCTGTTGAAATGGTAGAGAAGTGCCTAGTTAAATATGGTGCTCCTGTTTATGTAAGACATGAAATTGTTCATAATAAATTTGTTGTCAGTAATTTAGAAAAAAAAGGTGTTGTGTTTGTAGATAGCTTAGAAGAGCTTCCCAAGAATACTAAACAACCGGTTATTTTTTCGGCACATGGCGTAGCAAAGAGGGTCATTGAAAAAGCCAAAGATTATAATTTAGTTTATTACGATGCAATTTGTCCGCTTGTGAGCAAAATCCATAAAGAAATTATCCAATTAGAAAATCAAGGATACCATATTATTATGATAGGCCATCATCATCACCCTGAGGTTGAAGGTACCGCCGGGCAATTAAATGATATTAGTAAATTAACACTTGTAGAAAATGTAGAGGATGTAAAAAAATTATTTTTTCCTTCAGATCAACTTTTAGCCTATGTAACCCAAACAACCTTGTCTGTTTTTGATACTCAAGAAATTGTCAATGAAATCAAAATAAAATTTCCCAATATTGTAGAACCTAAAAAGTCTGATATTTGTTATGCTACATCCAACAGGCAACTTTCTGTTCAGGATATGGCAAAAAATGTTGATGCGTTTTTTGTTATCGGTGCACATAACAGCTCTAACTCTATAAGATTGGTTGAAACAGCTAAACGTTTTGGGTGCAATCAAAGCGAACTCATTGAAAATGTTGATGATTTTAATTACACAATATTAAGCAATTTTAAAACAATCGGCATCACCGCAAGCGCCTCCGCCCCAGAGGAGCAGTTAAGTCTTTTTTTAAATAAAGTCAAAGAGCTATACGCTACGGAAATTATTAATCAAAAAGAAGATGAAAACGTGAGTTTTAAAATACCAAATTTTCTTAATTAAATTTTTTTCGATACATTAAATCCACTAAAATCATATGAGGCAAAGTTAGAGAGGCCAAACCTATAAATATGGTTTTTATAAAAGACTCCTCAAAAGAATAATTCTGACTTAAATAGTAAATTGTAGCACAGCCCCCAACCCAAGTTGCAATAGTAAACCAGACAGTAGAAGTAAAAACCAATCTTCCATTAGTTAAATGCTCTCTCGTTTTTTTAAGAATAGCAGAAACGTGTTTAATCGTATGTACAAAACAAAAATATAAAGCAAAGGCGGCTAGAGGCTCTAATAAGGAAATAATAAAAAATATAACTGCAATTTCTAGTAAGCCATATCGCATCTTTTTATGTTGAATGGCTAAAAATAGATAGCAAGAGACTAATAAGAGATAAATAAAATAAGCAAAACTTAAATAACTTTGAAATTCATATATTGATGAATTGGATAGGTATTCAAAAATTCGAAAAGATGCATCTTCATGAAAAAATATAATTCCAAACACTATATTCATTCCATGGGTTGCCGATATTAGCCATTTATAATTTTGTATTTTAAGAAAGGACCAATCACAAAGACCAAAATGAAATATACTCATTAAGATAAAAATCAATAATCCTGCAATGGGAAAATATATCCAAAAGATAATCACTAACGCACTAATACAAAGATACCCAAAAATAAAAAGAGTAAATTTTCTTCGATCGCTGTATCCCATCAGCATGGCAACGGCACCGTCAAAAGATCCATGCGGTATGCCAATAAAAGAGACCATGAATAAAGCCGCTAAAGATAAAAAACTAAGTTCTTCCATTTATACCCATTACTCTAAACATACTTTTAATAAAAGGCATTTTGGGCATGGCCAAAATTATCTTTACTTTTGTTTTAAAGTTAGCAATTCCCATCATAAAAGAGGAAAACTCTAGCCCTGTAAGATTTTTTGCTAAATTAATAAAAACCAACTCACTATTTTTGGAATGTTCAATAAAATCAACAAAAATATTGTCCATCCACCGACTCACAAGAGAATGATAAACATTAAAACTCTCAGTTTGTTCATTTAGGTTTTTGGTTAACTGCTTGAGATAAAATGAAAAAGCGTAGCCAGATGATGTTTTGGAGGCGCCGCCCCTCGTTCCAATATTTATATAATCGCTAGTATTTTTTTGGGTTTGAATTTCATGCATAGGCAGAATCCCCTTTTCTTTTTCAAGTATTTTAAAGTCTTGGATATCTAAAATATTCTTAACATAGGTTTCGATTTGTCTCTCATACCAGTGGTCTTCTAGTACGCTCTTAGAAAACACCGTCGACTCAACTAGTATGCAATTATTTTTAAGGGGCAAAACATACATAAAGTGCAGACCTTGATCTTGATTTACGCGAAAGTCCATTAATCGCATTGGAACAGAAAGACCACTTTCTGCGGGTTGAATTATATGTCCAATGAAATGTTGCTTAAGTTTATCTTTTTTTAAATCGGGAACTCTTGAGTCATATATTTTTTTTGCAAAAACAACTTCTTTGTTATCTAAGGTAATTTCAAAATAATTTTCCTTTTTTAAAATTGAAGCAACGTTTAATTCTTTAATTTCAAGATTGCTTAGGTTTTTCAGGCAGAATTCTTTCCATTTTTGATATCGAATAACACAATAGGGTGTATCTCTGCTTTCCTGGGCTACTTCAACCTCTTGTAGGTTAAATTTCCAATTCACCCATCTTTCCTCAATTAAATCCTCATACCTACTCATCCAGTCAGTAAGCCAAAATCCAAAAAAATTATTACGATTATTATTAAAATTTTTATCTATACCAATTAATTGTTGGTTAGTGTTTTCAAACAATAATTTAATAGTAGATAGGGCGCTGGCTCCCAGCCCTACAAATGCCACATCATAGATTTTCATGACTAAATTTTTTTCTAATATCTTGATAGCGATTTGATTTACTTGTAACAGTAAAAAATTTTGGAATTGCCAAAACAGTAATTAGTAACTTTTCCATCACATTTAAATAAATTCGTTTTTGATTATATACAAATTTTTGTTTTTTGATTTTATCACTAATTCCTTTATAGATTTTAGAAGCAATAAATATAGAAAATCGTGTTTTGAGTGGAATGAACTTTAATCCATTGAAACCATTTTGGTAAAAAACTTCTGCTAGATTTATTAATTTTTCCAAAGCATCCATCACTACTTGATTTTTTTGTATAGATAAATCCTTACTAACCAAGTCTTCTATCGTGATGTCTTTAATCCAGCTTTTGGGAAGATAAATTCTCCCCATCATTGCATCTTCATAGACATCTCTAGCGATATTGGTTAATTGCATTGCAATTCCTAAGTCTATTGCATTTTTTTTTGCATCACTGCTATTAACCCCTAGTATAGGCATCATCATTAAACCCACGGTTCCTGCTACGCGATACGAATAGGTAATCAAATCTTCCTCATTTTCAATGACAAAGGAACCTTGATCGTAAATTAATCCCTTTACTAAATCCTCTAAGATTGTGAGAGAAATATTATTTGATTTGAAAAAAATATTGATTGAATTTTCTTTATCCTTGTAAATATGATCAAACGCTCTTTGAATATCTTTTGAATTGTCCTGTGATTCATCATCGGCTAAATCATCAAAATAACGACAAACACTATAGAGCTTGAAGGCATTATTTTTATTTTTAGAGGGAAGAAAAAACCCTGCCCAAAAGAAGCTTTTTCCAAATTTGCTAATCGAGTCAAGGTTTAATTCAAATTTTTCCATATTTTAAAATTATAAATTAAAATCTTTTTTTATTAATTTTTCCATTGCTTTAGCGGAGCATAAAACACCAGGGATGCCAGCGCCAGGATGAGAGCCCGCAGTGGCAAAGTATAAATTGGATATTTTTTTATCTCTATTGTGATATCTAAACCACGCTGATTGAGAAAAAATAGGCGCAATAGAAAAACCCGCACCGTGTTTAGATCTATAATCTTTTTTAAAATCTTCTGGCGTCATCCAAAATTCTGCTTCCGTGTTTGTTAAAAGCCCAGGCATGATCGTTTCATCTAGCGCTTTAATAATTTTATTTTTTAAATTGATTGCCTCTGTACTCCAATC
>NZ_JALRGW010000043.1:0-4622 GCF_023253315.1 Aestuarium sp. | reverse complement strand
CAAATGGTCCAAGGTCTGGGCGGTAACGTGGAATGCCGCGTTGACAACGCGCGTTTGCCAATTGGCAACCGCTCTGGTTATGTCGGGACCGCGTCGATTGAAGACATCGACAGTGCCAAGTTCATTCAGCTGATCGGCACCAACCCATGTGACGAAGCGCCTGTTTTGAATTCGCGTATTCGCCGTGCTTGGGCCAATGGTGCAAACATCGGCTTGGTTGGTCAGGCAGCTGATTTAACCTATGAATATACACATGTTGGCACTGACCGCACTGCTTTGACGGGGCTCTTGGGCAAAAAACACGGTGCGATTTTGGATGCACCATCGGTTGTAATCGTGGGCCAAGGCGCCATTCGCGAAGCAGACGGCGCCGCCGTTTTGGCCGCAGCAATGCAGTTGGCCGAGGAAACACAGTCCAAACTGATGATCTTGCACACTGCTGCGTCACGCGTTGGCGCGATGGATGTGGGTGCTGTGACCGAGGGCGGTTTGACCGCCGCGATTGATGGCGCTGACGTGATCTATAACCTTGGTGCGGACGAGGTTGACATCGATGCAGGTGCATTCGTGATTTATCAAGGCTCGCACGGCGATCGCGGTGCGCATCGTGCCGATATTATCCTGCCAGGTGCCGCCTTTACCGAAGAAAACGGTTTGTTCGTCAATACCGAAGGCCGCCCACAATTGGCCATGCGCGCGGGCTTTGCCCCAGGCGAGGCAAAAGAAAACTGGGCGATTTTGCGGGCATTGTCCGCAGAATTAGGATCGGCATTGCCATATGACAGCCTTGCGCAATTGCGTCAGGCATTGGTTGCGGCGCATCCGCATTTGGCGCAGATCGATCAGGTTGCCGAAAATGAATGGAAAGCAGAGCCTGCCGATAAAATGGGCGATGCGACATTCAAAAACGCAATCTCTGATTTCTATTTGACCAACCCGATTGCACGCGCATCCAGCGTTATGGCGGAACTGTCTGCCAATGCAAAGGCGCGGGCCGAAACAAAGGTTGCGGCCGAATAATGCAGCATTTGTCCAACATATCCCTTTTGTTGATGGCGGCGACCTTGTTGGTTGCGGCCTGTCAACAGCTGGACATGTCCGGGACATCGACACGACCAGAAAAAATCCAGTATTTTGGCGTACAAACCAAATTGCTTGCGAATGATCTGGTACAATTCCACGTAACCCTAACAGGAACAGAACGTTCTGATCCTGTTCGCGATTACGCAGAATGTGCGGCGGCACAATACACATTGATCCGTGGATTTGGTTTTGCCCGTCACATTCGCACAAATGTGGGCGAAACCGCTGGACGGTGGAGCGCGGATGCCGTTTACACAGTATCAGATGCGATCCCACAAGGATTAAGAACACTGGACGCAGAGGTTGTTGCCGACAACTGCGCCCGAAACGGAATACCAATGGTGTGAGGACCGATGGCTGATTTCTTTAATACAACGGGCGGAATGGCCCTTATCATGGTGGCGCAGGTTTTGGCCATGGTCGCTTTCGTAATGATAAGCTTGCTGTTCCTAGTATACGGTGACCGCAAGGTCTGGGCAGCGGTGCAAATGCGTCGTGGTCCAAACGTGGTCGGCGTGTTTGGTTTGTTACAAACCGTGGCTGACGCGTTAAAATACGTCGTGAAAGAGGTTGTGATCCCTGCGGGTGCGGACCGTGCAGTTTTCATGCTTGCGCCGCTGACATCATTCGTTTTGGCGCTGATCGCTTGGGCGGTTATTCCGTTCAACGACACTTGGGTATTGTCCGATATCAACGTCGCGATTTTATATGTTTTCGCTGTATCTTCGTTAGAGGTGTATGGTGTCATCATGGGGGGGTGGGCCTCAAACTCAAAATATCCATTCCTGGGGTCTTTGCGCTCAGCGGCTCAAATGATTTCATACGAAGTGTCCATTGGTTTGATTATCATTGGCGTGATCATTTCGACCGGTTCGATGAACTTTGGCGATATCGTCCGCGCGCAGGATGGCGATTACGGGTTCTTTAGCTGGTATTGGTTGCCGCATTTCCCGATGGTGTTCCTGTTCTTTATCAGCGCACTGGCTGAAACAAACCGTCCACCGTTCGATTTGCCCGAGGCGGAATCAGAATTGGTTGCCGGATATCAGGTTGAATATTCATCAACGCCATTCCTATTGTTCATGGCGGGTGAATATATTGCGATTTTCCTAATGTGCGCCCTAACCACGCTGTTGTTTTTTGGCGGGTGGTTGTCGCCCATTCCAGGGATCGCAGATGGCGCAATTTGGATGGTCGCGAAAATGGCGTTCTTCTTCTTTATCTTTGCGATGGTTAAGGCGATTACACCACGCTACCGCTATGACCAATTGATGCGCTTGGGTTGGAAAGTTTTCCTACCATTCTCGTTGGTATGGGTTGTTTTAGTGTCTTTCGCTGCAAAATTTGAACTGTTTGGCGGTGCTTATGCCCGCTGGGCGATCGGAGGCTAATATGGCACAGATTGATTACGGCCGCGCAGCAAAGTATTTTTTGCTGCAAGATTTTTGGGTTGGGATGAAATTGGGGCTCAAGTATTTCTTTGGTCCCAAGGCAACGCTGAACTATCCCCATGAAAAGGGGCCATTGTCGCCGCGCTTTCGTGGGGAACATGCGCTACGCCGGTATCCCAATGGCGAAGAACGTTGTATTGCGTGTAAGTTGTGCGAGGCCGTTTGCCCCGCGCAGGCGATCACAATCGACGCCGAACCCCGCGACGATGGCAGCCGCCGCACAACGCGTTACGACATCGACATGACGAAATGTATCTACTGTGGGTTCTGCCAAGAGGCGTGCCCAGTTGATGCCATCGTCGAAGGTCCTAATTTTGAGTTTTCAACGGAAACCCGAGAAGAGCTTTTTTATAACAAAGAAAAGCTATTGGCGAACGGGGAACGGTGGGAATCCGAAATTGCACGTAACCTTGAAATGGATGCGCCTTACCGATGACCGACGCAAAGAACCCTTTTGAGGATATGATGAAACTGGCGCAGGACATGGTGAAATCCATGAATCCTGCGCTTGAGACATTTTCGCCCAAAGGGTTCGAAGCGGCGTGGCCCACGATGTCAAAAGACATGATGGAGATGTTTTTTGGCAACACGTTTAATAAGGACGGTCTGGACGCAAAGACACGTCTTTTGCTGACATTGGCAGGGCTGACCATGCAAGGCGCACAAAATGATGTCGCGCTACGTCAAACTGTGCGTCATCTGGTCGAAGCTGGCGCGCGCAAACAAGAGATTATCGAAACCATCGGACAAATGTCTATGTTCGCTGGTGTACCCGCCATGACACGGGCCATGCAATTGGCCCAAGAGGTTATGGAAGACAAAGAGGAAAAAGACACATGAGCGTTGTATCCTTCGCGTTCTATCTATTTGCAATCTGCGCAATAGCAGGGGGGCTGTTCACTGTGATTAGCCGCAACCCTGTGCATTCTGTGCTGTGGCTGATTTTGGCATTTTTGTCATCGGCGGGGTTGTTCGTATTATTGGGCGCCGAATTCGTCGCCATGTTGTTGGTCATCGTTTACGTGGGCGCGGTTGCAGTATTGTTCCTGTTCGTGGTGATGATGTTAGATATCGATTTTTCTGCGCTTAAGGCAGAGATGGCTAGTTACCTACCACTTGCCCTATTAATTGGATTGGTTTTGTTGATGCAGCTGGTCATGGCCTTTGGCGTATGGGATTTTGCTGACACTGCGCAGTCTGCCCGCGCCACCATCGCCCCCGAAGGCATGCATAACACGGCCGCGCTTGGGATGGTGATTTACGATCAATATTTCTTGCTCTTCCAATTGTCGGGCTTGATTTTGTTGGTCGCGATGATCGGGGCGATTGTTTTGACGCTGCGCCATCGCAAGGACGTAAAGCGTCAGAATGTTATGGCACAGATGTTCCGTGATCCTGCGAAAGCAATGGAATTAAAAGACGTAAAACCGGGGCAGGGCCTATAGGCCGCCCAAAGGACAGAACAAGGGAACCGAGGTTAATATGATTGGTTTAGAACATTACCTAACGGTGGCGGCGACGCTATTTGTTATTGGTATCTTTGGGCTCTTCCTGAACCGGAAGAACGTCATCATCCTTTTGATGTCGATTGAATTGATGTTGTTGTCTGTCAACATCAACTTGGTCGCATTCTCAAGTTACCTGGGTGATTTGACAGGGCAGGTCTTTACGCTGTTTGTGTTGACCGTGGCAGCGGCCGAGGCGGCGATTGGTTTGGCAATCTTGGTCAGCTTCTTCCGTAACCGTGGCACCATCGCGGTCGAAGATGTCAACGTAATGAAGGGTTAAGAAATAATGGAAAAGATTATCCTATTTGCCCCATTGGTTGGCGCAATTATCGGCGGCTTTGGCTGGCGCGTGATTGGTGAAAAAGGCGCGCAGGTTTTGACCACCGGTTTGCTGTTTTTGGCCTGTATCCTGTCTTGGATCGTTTTCTTGGGCTTTGATGGTCAGACGCAACATATTGAAATTTTGCGCTGGATTGAATCTGGCAGCCTATCGACAGATTGGTCGATACGTTTAGACCGTCTGACCGCGATCATGTTGATCGTTGTGACAACCGTTTCCGCATTGGTGCATTTGTACAGC
>NZ_JALRGW010000042.1:0-5986 GCF_023253315.1 Aestuarium sp. | reverse complement strand
ACAAGTATCAATCGAACGAAAATACATATCTGCCGACTCCACTTCGCCATTTACTAGAACAAAGAGTAGAAATAAGTGCATCATAGCAACATTATAAATAAACCGCCGACCATGGCAGAAACTACAAAAAGTCCTACAGTAAAAATGAAGGCTAATTGCTTTAATTGCTCTGCTCTTTCCATCGCAGCTTTCTGTCGTAGCAGTTGTTGTCTTTCTCGCTCTCGTTTTGCTTCGGACTGAAACTTTAACCAATCATCCCAAAGTCCGGGGCGACCAACATATATCATTAACTGCTGTAGTTCTTTCTCTTGTTCTTTAATTTTCTCAAGCGCAAAAAATTCCTCAATGTCAGAACGATTTCCTTTTGAGTTCAGTTTCTTTTGTATTTTGTTTTTATTGTCAAAGTATGAAGACGCGGCACTGCCAGCGTCATAAATTTCTTTACCGTTTGCGATTGTCTGCTTTATAATTGCAAAGGCGGCATTCGCAGCGGCTAACTCGGCTAACATGAAAGTATCTCTTCATACCGCTTGTGAAGAATATCACAGTACAAGTAGTATAAAGTAACGAAGCTGCAAAGTCAAGAAGTTTTTTTCTATCCCCACTGTAAAGCCATTGCTGCTGCGATTCCAAAATAAGTAACGGAACGTTCGTGCCCAGAACCACCACCAAGTCGCGATTGCCCAGTATCGGACTGATTTGCCCAACGGGGCTTGCCGTCCACCCAGCGGGGTTCGACATATTCGCTAGAAACTAGGGCAGGTAAGTTTCGAAGCCATAAACCTGTCTTCTTTGAAGCATCTTCTCCAAAATCATAGGGTTGTACATATTGAGGCTTGGGCATAAAATCAAGTCGAGTACTAATACATCCTACAGGATTCTCGATACACATATGTTTTACAGGAGCTTTCCACAACTTTTCGATAAATTTTAAACTTTCCTCGGTTTTGAGAGCGCGCTCTGGTTGTCGCTTGTTCCAATGTAGTCCCGAGGCCGCTAGATAGGTACAGGGTGGATGTAAAATTGCCATATCCCACGAATTTTCATACAAAACTTTTACCACATCGTCGACAATATGAGGGCCGGGAGCTTCTGTTGGTAGTAAGTCGCACGAGATGGCCTCATGACCCATTGCCAAGAAACAATCACGAACAACGCCGGAAAATTCACATCCAATTAATATTTTCATACAAGTATTATACTTCAATTTTTTGAAATTGTCAATAATTTTTTGCAATCCCGCAACAATTTGCTCTGAAAAAGCCTTTTTGAAATTTTATAAAGTTGTACGTGCGGGGGAGCGCAGCCGCTCTAAATGAGAATGAGTCTCATTACCGCCCCCTCCTGGCATTTTATGTGACTTGCGGAACGATCGTTTTTTTATGCGAAAATTATATTTACTATCGATTTTTTTCATTACAATTCTTCGCTCAATTTGCTATGCTTACCTGGCTGAACGGAAACACAGAAACACGCAAAATTGATACAAAATAATACTTGCACTTTCCGCTCAATTTGCTAGAATGTACTTACTGACTAGGCGAGAGCCTCTCACTAAACCTAAATGATAATCATTCTTATTGGAGAATACTATGACAGACTACACAAAAGAAATGCTTGGCGCTATGGTCAAAGCCGCTCCTCTTAACCTCGATTCTGTTAAAGCGTTAATCGCTACAGACAAGGCTTTTAAAGGCGTGTCGGTTTCTACGCAATCAATCATCGCGAAGGCGAAAGCGGAAGGCATAGAATATATCGCCAAAGCACCCGCTGCTAAGCGCGCAAAAGGCGCGACAAAAACGCAATTGGTTGATGCAATTGCAAAAAAGACCAACGCCAAATTGAGCGGGCTAGAGAAGGCTACCGCTCAGAGCTTGGCGAACTTGCTCGACTCACTCTCAGGCTCTTAGATTGGATTGGTGCAGCGGCTCTTGCCGTTGCACCTTTCATCATCGAGACACCCGAAGGAAAAACATTAGCAGCGGTAGGATTGAGCCTTCTCACACTACAAGCGACTCGCACTAGGACTTACAATCTAATCGCGCTTAATATTATTGGAATTATAGGTTATTTATCATGATTTTTACTATCTTCGATCTTGACGGCACTATCATCAACAGCGATCATCGCAAACTCACGCGAGCCGATGGTTCAATTAATCTCAATCACTGGCGCGAGAATTGCACACGCGAGAAAATTTTCGCCGATACTCTACTACCGCTTGCGAATCACTGGCGAGCTGTTCAAGATATCCGCGACAATTTCATCATCGTTTGTACCGCTCGCGTTATCGGCGAAGCAGATATCGACTTCTTAAAATCGCACAATTTGCGTTATGAATTTATGATCTCACGCACAGAAGGTGACAAGCGCGGCGATGCGATGATGAAATTCTGCAAGCTATACGAGCTTGCTACTAATCTCTCGCTCTCTTGGCGCGGGTTCGCTTCACGATGCGAAATGTTTGACGACAATCTAGAGGTCATCGACTTGCTCTCTGCATCGGGTATAATGGTAAATAACGCAACAGCCTGCAATGTTAGGGAGTCACTATAATGGTTTTTGAAATCACGAGAGCAGCGCATTACAAGGGGCAAAAATCGCCCGATCTTCGCAAGAAAATAATCATGGTACTCGATACCGAAACAGCCGATCTCACTGGTTCGGTTTACGATATCGGCTACACTCTCGCTCATAAAGACGGAAAAATTTTACTCTCTCGCAATTGGCTTGTCGAAGAAATTTTTACCGATGCAAAAAAGATGATGGGCGCATTTTATGCAGAGAAACTTTTCTCTCATTATGCCCCCATGCTACAGAGCGGTGAAATTCAATTGACGCCTTGGTCAACAATCATCGAAACAATGCGAGCCGATATTTTCGATTATGGCGTTGATATTATTGCCGCTTATAATCTGCCATTTGATAATCGCGCAATGCGTAACACTCATGCATCACTAGGTTATACTGATAAGATATTACCTTATGCGCTTGACCAGCTTTGCATTTGGCAATTTGTTTGCGAGACGAAACTTAATACTCGACTCTATAAAGACCTAGCAAAAGAAAAAGGCTGGGTTAGCGAGGCAGGCAATATACGCACAGGGGCAGAATATGCATATCGCTTTTGCGCGGGTGATTGGGGATTCATCGAAGATCATACCGCTTTGAGCGATGCGATTATCGAGACCGAAATTCTAGCGCGATGCTTTGCTACTGGCGCAAAAATTCCCTACAACAAAAAATCTGCAATGCCTTGGAGAATTGTTAATGCCTAGCACGAAAAAATTACTAGCGGAATTAAACCGCTTGGTTGAGAACAATAGCGACTCGCTCGCTATTGTTTTTGAGGGCAGGGATTCGGCAGGAAAGAGCGGCACAATTAAAATGCTCACGAAATATCTGCCACCTAATCTATTCTCAATTGAGCATTCAAAAAAGCCTACTAAGCGAGCAATGAAAAATTGGTTCGGTTATTGGAATAAACGGTTACCACAGCGCGGGCAGGTTAGATTCTTCGATCGCTCATGGTACTCTCGCGCATTGGTACAGCGCGTGAATGCATGGTGTAGCGAGAAACAAGCGCAAAATTTTCTAGCGAATGTTTGCGATTGGGAACAACAAACTGGAACGCGCATTATTAAATTCTATCTTTCAATATCGAAAGAAGAACAGGCGGCACGATTAAACGAGCGAAAAAAATCGCCTCTCGTTTACTGGAAATTTTCCGCTAACGATAAACTCGCGCTCGACTCTTTCGATCGCATGACACTTGCGAAAGAAGATGCGATCGGCACTGATTGGATTGTAATTGACTACAATGACAAACGGGCAGGGCGACTCGCTTTATTGGAACGATTAATTCAGGAACTCAAAAATGGACAATAACTTTTTCACTGGCTTACTTTTCCTTTTCGTTTTTGGTATGGCATTTTATTTACCAATCGGTTTTTTACTTTCATTCTAAAACACACATTCCAGAAAATCCGTCTCGCACATAAAATGCCAGGCGGATTTTTTTTGTCCGCCAAATCCCAAATGAGAATCATTCTCATTTGGCGCGCCGATTTATAACACCCATTCCAGAACCCATGTTTCACGTGGAACATCGCGCTCGCAAAAAAATCGCCCAAGCCCTTGATTTTATTAAAATTTTGGCGCGCGGGCGCCAGTGCGAAAGCGAAGTGGAATTACGATGGTGTTGCCCGCGCCATTGTACCAAACCGAGCGGGGTTTGTCAAGTCTTTTTTTGACATTCGGTGAAATTAGTCCCGAAAGGGCAGGTCTTTATAACGACCCCGTGACAATTTGTTGTCAAACAAATCTTTACACCTGGTGCAAAAATATATCTTGACACTCAAGGTGCCAAGTGTTAAAATTATAAATAGGAGGAAGTACCTATGGAAAAGAAAGTATGGAAAAGGTGGGAGCTTGAAGACGAGTATCGCCTGGTAGAACTAAGGGTGACAGGAGCTCAATACAGTGAGATTGCGCAAGCCCTGGGCAGGTCTTTAGACTCAGTGAAGAAAAGAGCTGCCCATATGCAGAAATTAAAGACATTTGCAGAATATGCAGAGGAATTTGGAATTAATTATTAGCGCCGAAAGTGCAAAGTCGAAAAACGATACAAAATGGTGGGCGGCGCCGATTATAGCAAACCTCCACGGGGTTTGTCAAGTCTTTTTTTAATTTTGTACAATTTAATTCGGCGGGGCAGGTCTTGTGTGACCCCGCAACACTTTGTGACCCCGCAGAGACCCCGGCGGGGTCGATATGTGTAAAAAAGTTGACTTTTTACACATATTGAAGCAAATATGAGTAATTTTTTGAAAAATTACCCATATGACGGATAATTCGAGATAATTTTGGCCAATGGTAGCAAAAAACAGTTGACAAAAACCCCGCGTCGGCCCCCGGAATTAGGGTGCGTTCCCTGCCCGTCCATGCCTCAAATATATCTTGACGAAGTGGTAGAACTTTAGTATAATATATACATTCTTAAAAAAGGAAGAAAATTTATGAAGACAAAGTATGTTGTCTGGACAGGAGGTGCTCATGAAACCTTCTACAACAAAGAAAATGCCCTGGCAGTAGCAGATTACTGGGAAGAGCTAGGATACGAAGATGTGGAAGTAGAAGAGTGGGAGGAGGAAGAATGAGAGACAATTTACTTGAGTTAGTCGACGAAGGCTGGTTAAACAACAGAGAAGTTTTAATCGCTTGTATTAAGTACATGAGCGAAGATGAAGTAAAAGATATGATGGAAGTAAACGAATACACTGATCTTTGGACACGATATCAGGAGTGGATAGCCGATGACTAGTATGAAAGACTGTGATGACCTAATCACTGAATTAGTAAAGAAATGGAAAGCAAACCAGGAAGGCTATACTAACTATGCTGAGATATGTGGTAGACTCATGGCATTGTTAGGAGATGCAGCCTACAACCACCCAGAAGTTTATAGAATGCTACAGGACCGACATGCTAGAATTGGAAGTAATTAGTAAAGAATGGAATAAGCATGAGTTAGAAGCGTGTATACAATCAATGATATATGCTTGGAATGTACTGGAGGTAAAGAACAAAACAAGAGTGATGGTAAAGTTTCTCCCTGCCCATAGCACTTATGTTGGGTTGACGGAACAGGAGCGATTGAAAGAGTACACAATTAGAATGTACTACAATCCTGAAGGTATTGATGCAATGATGAAGACTGCAATGCATGAGATGGTTCATGTAGCACAGTTTCGAAGTGGAAAGCTTCGCTATGAACCCGCTATGGTTTGGTATGACGGAACGATGGACAGTGATGACCTAGCATATCTTGATGCTCCCTGGGAGAAAGAAGCATACGCTATGGAAGAGTTGCTTTTTAAACAAGTGATGAAGCCCTCTTAGGAGGGTTTTTTCTTATGTGTTGAAAAAAATTCTTGACAATTTTAAGAAAGTTTAGTATAATATACACATACTGAAAAAAGGAGAC
>NZ_JALRGW010000041.1:336-6176 GCF_023253315.1 Aestuarium sp. | reverse complement strand
TTTAGAGAAAGTGGTGAGCCGTGCAGGATTCGAACCTGCGACCCACTGATTAAAAGTCAGTTGCTCTACCAACTGAGTTAACGGCCCACTGTGGGTTTATACCAATAAAATAAAGCCATATTGCACTTTACTTACATCGCTATGCCCCGCTAACTTGCGGTAACTTCCACCGTTTTGTCTCGCTGGGTGTCTCGCTGAAAATGGCTTCTCATACTTTCGAATGCAAGATTGATCGCACTCAAATCGAGCGGTTTACCAAGGAGCAGAAGCTCTCTGGCGATCGGATTACACTCGCAGACACGATATGCAGTGGCTTGAAGCTTGTGATTAACAAAGAAAGTGCCAGCTGGACCTATGCTTACCGCAAGCGCGGTTACATTGATGGTGGCAAGAGACACCCCCAGCGCACCATGAAACTCGGTGACCCTGTGACCATGACGCCGTCTGAGGCGCGCTTGGCGGCTGAGCAAATCAAAGCGCAAGTTCGGAATGGCGAAGACCCAGCGTTAGTTGTTCGGAAAGAAAAGGCTGCAAAGCGAGCTGAGGAGGCGCGGCTCAAGTCCTGTCTCGAGTGGCTGGACCGTTATAATGAGACGCAGATGGCCAACGGTCGAACGAAGCACCAGCGCGACGAAGTTCGTCACGTGAGGTTTGCCCTCGACGAAATGGGAATGGCGGATGCCTTTCCTGCTGAACTTACGTCACGACATATTCGTGGTTTGGGAGAGATGCGACCGGAACAACCTGCGACGGCTCGTCATCGCTTTGGGGCTTTATCTCGGTTTCTGGATTACTTGCTAGACGAGGAGGTCATTCCTCTCAATCCAGCGAATTCGGTGTCGAGGAAGCGTCGGCCGAAGCCAGCTGCACCTAGATCTAGGTTCTTCACGCCCGACGAACTGAAGCAATTATGGCATGCTAATGGCTTGAAGCCAGAGTATCTTCGATATCTCCGCTTCATGATATCTACGCCGCTACGAGCGAATGAAGGGGCGGCATTACGACACGACCAACTGATCCTCGATCGAGACGAAATTCGCTTCTCCAATGAGGAGACGAAGAACGATGAGTATTTTGTGATGCCCCTCTCGGGCATGTCTAAAGACCTACTCTTGGCAGGACCAACTGGCGGTCATTCCAAAGTGTTTCAGCTTTCATCCGTGCCAGACGGTGACATGACTGCGTGGAGTTTCTTTAACAAGAAAGTCCGGGCCGCATCAGGAGTTCAGGACTTTTGTATGCACCACCTTCGTCGAACCTTCGCGACCTTGATGGCGGAACATTCTGATGTCTCCGAAGGCCTGATTGATAGTTTGCTGAACCATAAACAAAGTGCGACCCGAACCGGTGTTATGAAGCACTATCAACACTCCAAGCAGCTTGAGCAGCGTCGGGAGGTTATGGCGAAGTGGCACGGGCTATTAGCGGGTTGGGTATGACGGAGGATAGCGAGAGGCCCAATCGGCAACATGGGGGTCGACGAGCGGGCGCAGGACGTCCCAAGATCTTAAATGACGATATGATATTGGCTGTAGGATGGGCTTGCGAAACACTTCAGCGCAAGGCCTATGACCGTCAACTTGCAGCAGCCAAACAGTCGATATTTTCAGATGCGACTAACCTTTCCGAGTTCTTTGGTGAGATTGCTTCAATTCCGATACAAGAACGATCCGATTATCTTCTAAGCCAAGAATTTGAGGAGCATAGATCTTCTATTGATGAAGAGCTTCGAGTGATTGGGCAGCCAGCAGGCGTAGATGGAAAGCCGTCGAGAATTATAACCTTTAAGCTGAAGCGCATATACGGCGTGAATGAGGGTATCTACGTCGTCGTAGGGGAACTCTTTGGTCTGACTCGTAACCAAGTGAAAAAGTGTTGGAGAGAATACAGAAAGCTAAACTTCTGGAATATATAGGAAACTTGATTTTTATCCAATCAAGTCTGGAGGGGGATATGGCTAGGTTATTTTGATTCGCAGATCTCGCAATAAGGAGCGAAACGATGCGAAGACCAACTTGGCTACCTGACCAACCCCTGCCGCAATATGCTGACAAGCAGACGGCAGCAGCGATCATCACTCACTTCTACTTCCCGATCAGCCCGCGCACGCTTGAGCGTTGGCCGCTGATTGTGCGCCGCCCGAACAAGGCTGCGATCTATGCGGTTGACGAGCTTTTGGCCGTAGCAAAGCAAAAGTTTGATGATGCTAGCGTGTATAAACAGGAGGTCTGCTAATGTTAGACCTTCATACAAATGCTGCCCCATCAGATAACTGTAATGGGGATACTTCCGAACTGACCACATCATGCCATGAACGTGATGCCGCCTACGTGGACGTCATTGTCCATGTATCGCCTCGCATTCGGATCATCCTCGACCGTAAGGGCATCCAATATGTCGTTCAGCGCATGTTTGCTGAGACGGCACATGGAGAGGTGTGGCGTGGCTTTAGCTATCACGTGACCCAGCAGAGCCTCTTCAAGCTCTGTGTGAAGCGCCAGTGGCTCTGTGACGCTGATGTGCGTGGGGTAATCACCGGACTGCCGGACACGGCCGCCCAATTCGCCACTCAGCGTCCTTTCGGAACTGAGTAATGCAAAACCGCGCGCCCGAAAGCACGCGGTTAGGGGTTACTGCTTATCTATTTGCGATGGATCCACAGTGGCAACTCCATAGCACGTGTAAGGGCGCGCTCCAATAGTGGAGCATAAACATGCATCCGACACTAAACTTTGTCCTCATCGAGGGCCAGAAAGACACGCGCCGTGATAGCGGCCGTGATTACGGCACGATCAGCTATGCTGAGATAGTGCAAATGGCCAAAGCCCCACTGGCTTTGGAGAAGAGTAAGGCACATGCCTTTATTCCCTCGGCTTATAGCGGACCAGATGCACGCTCACATGCCGTGCAGCGCGAAGTTGGGCAATTCCACGCCCTCGTTCTGGATGTCGATGACGGAATAGTCACGCTTGATGAGCTGGATCAGGCCATCGTGAGTGTTCTTGGTGAGTGCCGGCGCATCATCTATTCGACCAGCAGCGCAACGGCAGAGGCGCCTAAGTGGCGCGCTGTAGCGCCAGTCCGGAAGCCCATGTCCGGTTCAGACTATGGCTGGCTGCAGCAGGCTCTTTTCGAGGGCTTGGATGCGCATGGCATCTGCTGCGACTATGCCTTGGCACGTGCAGGACAGCTCTCGAACCTGCCCAATGTGCCGCCAGAGCGTCGAGACGCGAATGGAACGCCATTTTTCTATGACTTCCGCGTGTCTCAAGCCGATGTCTTGGAGGTGCCGCCATCTGGCCTTACGACGCGTGCCTCCCAGCTCGCTCAGCAAGCAAAAGCCGCTGAGGAGCTGGCGCGTAACGTATCCGCTGAGAAAGCTGCGGAAAGGCTGCGCAAGCGCGAGTTTGATGGCCTGTTGACGCCGATCGAGCAGTTCAAGCAGGACCATGACCTCGTGGGGTTGATGCTTGAATGTGGTTGGCTGCACCGTGGTGGCAACTCTTACGCCTCGCCATTCTCGCAGAGCAAAGGCCCTTCAGTTCAGGTCTTCGGTGATCGTGCTGTGAGCTACACCAGTAGCGACATAGGGCAGCTTGGGAAGACGACGGCGAATGGATGGACCACCTATGATGCATGGGACGTCTATGTGCGCTGCATCCACGGCGGTAATGAACGTGCCGCACTGGAGGACTACTGTGAGGCGTCGGGCTATAACCAAGTGCGCCTTCACTCAATCATCAAAAAGTGGGGGCTGTGATGACTGAGATTAAACGGATCCAACATCCGGATGTTGATACGTCACAGCCACTTGTGGAGTTAGGGAGTGGCACCTTCGCGTCCTCTCTCGACGGCCTGAAGCTCATCGTCGTCAACGATCGCATCTCTGATGCTTTCATGAATGTGGTGACAGTCCTAGCCTGTTTGGAGGACTGGTATGGCGTCTTCGCCTATGATGAGCTGTCCGAGCAGATCATGATTCTACGCCCCTTTCCAAAGAGCCGAGGGAACCCAAACCAGTTCAAGCCAAGGCAGTTGCGCGATGATGACGTCAACCGAGTGCGTGGATGGTTCAATGCCCATTTAAAGTGGTTGAAGGTCACAAAGGGCGATGTGCAAGATGCCATCCAGCTTGCGGCGCGCGAAAACATCATCTCACCCGTGCGCCACTACCTCGAAGGTCTGCCTCCTATGTCAGCTGAAGAGGCGCGAGCGTTACTGAAAGAGGTGCTGAACGATCACTTCGGTCTGCGTCGGTTTGGTGAACATCCGGAAACGCTGATCTATGCGGAACTGGTCTTTCGTAAGTTCCTGATATCGGCCGTTGCTCGTATGATGGAGCCAGGGTGTAAAGCTGACCACGTCTTGATACTCGAAGGTCCTCAGGGGGCAGGGAAGTCGACTGCCGTGCGAGTTCTGTTTGGAGAAGCTTACTTCGCTGATAGCTTGCCTCGTTTGGACTCAAAGGACTCTGCGGACTTTGTGCGTGGTAAGTGGGGTATCGAGCTTTCGGAGTTGGCTTCAGTTTCAAAAGTGGAGATTGAACACGTCAAAGCCTTCATCACGCGTCCCGAAGACAAGTTCCGTCCACCCTATGGGCGATGTGAGATAACCTACCAGCGTCGCTGTGTGTTTATCGGCACGACCAATCGCACGGACTATCTGCGTGATGAGACAGGCAATCGTCGCTTCTGGCCGATCAAGATCGAGAAGGCTGACATTCTGGCCATCGACCGTGATCGTGACAGGATATGGGCGGCGGCGATGACGCTTTATCTCGCTGGTGAGCAGTGGTGGCTGACCGAAGAGGAAGCTCAACTTGCGAAACAACAGCAGATGCAGCGCACGGTCGTTGACCCGTTGTTCGAAGAGGTTGCAACATGGCTCACCAATACGGGTAAGACCGAGACTTGCATGCGTGAGGTCATGGAGAAGGTGTTAGGTGCAACTGAAACGTATCAGCAGAGTACCCTGCCGCGCCAATTGCAGCATTCCATCCGTGGGGCGCTAAACGCAGCTGGTTTTGAAAGCACGGGCAAGCAGTTTACGTCTGGTGACTACAAGGGCCACACGATCTTCGCGCGTGTGCAGGAGCCACCCTTCTAACCCCCCCAACGTCAAGCAAAAGAGGGGAGCCGCCGTGGTAGAGTGAAAGGCCTACTGTGGCGGCTTTTTTCCAATTCAGGTCGAGTAGTAGAGTAAGTAGAGCTGATACATGGCAACATTTTAGCTGTATCTAAGGCTATGTATTTGCAGGCATATTCAGGGTGAATTGGAGTGTAATGACGTCCGCATTGCCTAAGGCTATAAAGTTACGTGGGATTTGCTCTACTCACTCGACTGCTCGACTGAGGTCCGCGGAAATAGTCACACAGACGCGCCGGCTCGTGTCGGTCTTTCAGTCGACTTTGCACGGTGTTGGTTACTGTAAATGCCGTAGATCAACCTTGATTGCATTGGCTACAATATCGACACGATCCTTGAGCGTGTTGGGGAATAGATGTGCGTATCGCTCTGTCATTGATATGTGGTGATGGCCGAGAAGTTGTTGAACTTCATAGATGCTGGCCCCATGATTGATGAGAAGGCTGGCGTATGTGTGCCTCAAATCATGCATCCGAACTTGAGGTAGGGCCGCGGCAATTCGAGCGCGATCAAACGCTATGTGAAAACTCGTGTAGGGCTTGCCCGTCCGTGGGTTTGGAAAAATCCAACTGTCTGGGCTGATATCTTGTCCCAATTCCGTGGTTGTCTGTTTGACTTGTTCCAGAACGACTAACGTATCGTCACTGAGCATCACTTTTCTGCTTCGCCCACTCTTGCTAACGGCAACAAATAAT
>NZ_JALRGW010000041.1:0-326 GCF_023253315.1 Aestuarium sp. | reverse complement strand
CCATTCGCTCTTTCGAGCGCCAGTCAGGAGGAGGGTAACCGCGAATAGATACAAGTAGGGGTGATTGCTTCGCTTGCATTCTCCAAGGAGTCGGCTGATTTCAGCTTTGGACAAGAAGCGTTGGACATGATCGCCTACGGGCAATTTCTTGATTGCGATGCCATGGAACGGATTGCGGTCTAGATAATTCCAATGAACAGCAACATTCAACATACGGTTCAGCATAGAGGAATGCTTATTCACGGTCGCTGGCTTGTAGCCCTCGTTGATCTGCATCAGCTTCCATTGATCGATATCTTCACTCGTGATGTCAGCTAATTTTTGGT
>NZ_JALRGW010000040.1:0-8916 GCF_023253315.1 Aestuarium sp. | reverse complement strand
CCTTTGTACGGCTCTGGTTTACGCCACTCGCGGATGTTAGCAGCAACCTGCCCCACCAGCTGTTGGTCGATACCTTCCACAACGATTTCGGTCTGCTTCGGTGCGGTGACAGTTACGCCAGCCGGGATATCGAAGTCGACGTCGTGCGAGTAACCGAGCGCCAGTTTCAGGGTGTTGCCCTGAATGTTAGCACGGTAACCAACACCGGTGATTTCCAGCTCTTTTTTGAAGCCTTCGGTCACGCCGATAATCAGGTTTTCTACCATCGAGCGGGACATGCCCCACTGCTGACGAGCGCGCTTCGAAGTGCCACGCGGGGTCACTTTTACAGCGTTCTCTTCTACAGTGATGGTCACATCGTCGGTAGCAGAGAAGGAACGGGTGCCTTTCGGACCCTTAACTTCAATGGTCTGACCCGACACAGTGGCAGTAACGCCGCTGGGCAGCTCGACCGGTTTTTTACCAATACGAGACATCAGACCCTCCTTAGAAGATGGTGCAGAGCACTTCGCCGCCAACATTGGCTGCGCGTGCGTTTGCGTCCGACATCACACCCTTAGGGGTGGAGACAATCGACAGACCGAGGCCCTGACGGACCGACGGGATGTCCTTGACGCCCATGTAAACGCGACGACCAGGTTTAGAAACCCGCTTCAGTTCGCGAATGACAGGAGTGCCTTCGTAGTATTTCAGGCTGATTTCGAGTGTCGGGTGACCACGTTCATCCGTGCCAGCTTCGTAGCCGCGGATGTAACCTTCTGCAGTCAACACATCGAGAACCCAACCGCGCAGCTTGGATGCCGGAGTCGAAACAGTCGACTTGCCGCGCATTTGAGCGTTACGGATACGGGTCAGCATATCACCGATAGGATCGTTCATGTTCTAACCCTCCTTACCAGCTCGACTTGACCAAGCCCGGGATCTCGCCATTGGAGCCGAGATTACGGAGCATGATACGGCTGACTTTCAGCTTGCGGTAATACGCATGCGGACGACCAGTCAGCTGGCAACGGTTATGAAGACGGGTGGCAGAGCTGTTACGCGGGAGTTCCGCGAGCTTCAGGCGTGCCTTGAAGCGCTCTTCCATCGACTTGGTTTCATCGTTCGCGATTTCTTTAAGCTCTGCGCGCTTAGCAGCAAATTTTGCTACCAGACGCTCACGCTTTTTTTCGCGTTCGATCATGGATTTTTTAGCCATAGTTCTCTCTCCGCGCTTAGCTGTTGAACGGCATGTTGAAATGCTTCAACAGCGCTTTCGCTTCCGCGTCAGTTTTCGCGGTAGTGCAGATGACGATGTCCATACCCCAGACTTCATCAACTTTATCAAAGTTGATTTCCGGGAATACGATGTGTTCCTTCAGACCGGTAGCGTAGTTGCCACGGCCGTCAAACGAAGTGCCCGATACGCCGCGGAAGTCGCGGATACGAGGCATTGCGATTGTGATCAGACGATCAAGGAATTCGTACATACGGTCACCGCGGAGGGTAACTTTAGCGCCGAGCGGCATATCTTCACGAACGCGGAAACCAGCGATGGATTTCTTTGCTTTCGTGGAAACAGCCTGCTGACCTGCGATGGTGGACAGATCTTCAACAGCGGATTTGGCTTTTTTGCTGTCACGAACAGCTTCAGCACCACAACCGATGTTGAGAACGATTTTGTCCAGACGCGGGATCTGCATATCGTTTTTGTATGCGAACTCTTCTTTCAGAGCGGCTTTGATAGTCGCTTTGTAGAGGTCCTTAAGACGCGGGGAGTAGTTAGCAGTGTCAAGCATCAGATAACGTCTCCTGTTGTCTTAGCGAAGCGAACTTTCTTGTCGCCTTCCATGCGGAAGCCAACGCGAGTTGCTTTGCCATTTGCATCAACGATAGCCAGGTTCGACAGATCGATCGGCATTGCCTTAGGAAGGCGGCCGCCCTGTGCAGTCTGGGTTTGGCGAGTGTGACGGATGGCCATGTTCACGCCATCGACAACGGCCTTGCCAGCAGACGGGTTAACCGAAGTGATTTCACCGGTTTTACCTTTGTCTTTACCAGCCAGAACGATGACTTTGTCACCTTTACGGAGTTTCGCAGCCATTACAGCACCTCCGGAGCAAGCGAGATGATTTTCATGAAGTTCTTAGCGCGCAGTTCGCGAACAACCGGTCCGAAGATACGGGTGCCAACCGGCTCGCCGTTGTTATTCAGGATAACAGCTGCGTTACGGTCAAAACGAATTGCGGTACCGTCTTCACGACGAACCTCTTTGGCGGTGCGAACGACAACGGCCTTACGGACGTCACCTTTCTTAACACGGCCGCGTGGGATGGCTTCTTTCACCGATACTACGATGATGTCACCAACCGACGCATAACGACGGTGCGAACCGCCGAGAACCTTGATGCACTGAACACGGCGAGCGCCGCTGTTGTCAGCTACATCCAGATTTGTCTGCATCTGGATCATGGGTTACTCCCGACCTTTGGGGGGACTTGCAGTGTTGTCCTGATCCCCAGGGTTTCGATTAAACTGGGATCACCGCAATTAGGCGGTGATGACTTCCCAGCGTTTGGTCTTCGACTTCGGTGCACATTCCTGAATACGGACGGTGTCACCTACGTTGAATTGGTTGTTCTCGTCGTGAGCGCGATATTTCTTCGACTTACGGACGGTTTTGTGAAGCAGCGGGTGCTTGAAACGACGTTCGACCAATACGGTTACGGTCTGTTCGTTCTGGTTCGAGGTGACAACACCCTGAAGGATACGTTTGGGCATGTCTTAGGCCTCCGCAGCAGCTTTTTCGTTCAGAATAGTCAGCACGCGAGCAGCGTCACGACGGACGGTGCGCATACGAGCGTTGTTTTCCAGTTGGCCGGTGGCCTGCTGGAAGCGCAGGTTAAACTGCTCTTTCTTCAGAGCGACCAGATCTTCCCGGAGCTGTTCCGGCGTCTTGGCGCGAAGTTCAGTGGCGTTCATAGCCTTTTCCTTTCTTAACACCAGAGGGCTCCGCTCGCATTATTTTGCGGGTCACCCTGTTCCTGGTGGACGAATAACAAAACACACGAATCCCGTAGACGGGAATCGTGAGATAGCGCCGTATAAGGTGCTGGTCATTGGGAGGCAAGAGGAATAGGGCATTTCCCCAAGAAAACTTGGGCAGCCGGTGCCGTTGATGCTAAACGGGACCTAACTGTCAGATCAAGACTTTTTGCAGGAGCCCAACATGGCCAAAATCGAATCCCTTTTCGTAACCCGCTTTTACAAAGGCCGCCTAACCGAGTTCGGCCACGAGATTGACGAAGAAGAACTGCACGACAACTGCTACGCCATTATGGAAGATGATGAGGCGGGCCAGCAATGGTGCGAGGAAAACGGCTACCCGGGCTACACCAGCTACGCATCCCTGACTGACCTGCCATGGCGGTCGCCTGTGTTTGCCGCCGTCAAGGAAGCGCTCGACAAACACGTCGCTGAATTCGCCAAAGATCTTGAATTCAATCTGGACGGTCGCGAACTGGTTCTCGAGGACCTGTGGATCAACATTCTCCCTGAGGGTGGCAACCACGGGTCCCACTTGCACCCACATTCGGTCATCTCTGGCACTACCTATGTTTCGATGCCCGATGATACATCGTCCCTCAAGCTCGAAGACCCGCGCCACTGCATGATGATGGCCGCCCCTCCCCGTCGCAAAGATGCGCGCCGTGAATTGCAGGCCTTCATCTACCAGAAGCCAGAAATCGGCGATGTGTTCCTTTGGGAAAGCTGGCTCCGCCACGAAGTGCCCGCGAATACCTCCGAATATGACCGTGTATCGGTGAGCTTTAACTACAAGTGGGAATAAGCCCCACGACAACCCCGAAACAAAAAAGGCGCCCCAAAAGGGCGCCTTTCCTTATTCTTGTCGACTGGATTACCAGTCTTCGCGAACCACAGTGCGGGTCTTGATCGGCAGCTTCATAGCTGCGAGACGCAGTGCTTCACGTGCGATATCTTCGGAAACACCGTCGATTTCGAACATGACGCGGCCCGGCTTCACTTTGCAGGTCCAACGGTCGACGGAACCTTTACCTTTACCCATACGAACTTCGATAGGCTTAGCGGTTACCGGCAGATCCGGGAAAATACGGATCCATACGCGACCTTGACGCTTCATGTGACGGGTCATCGCACGACGTGCTGCTTCGATCTGACGTGCAGTTACACGCTCGGGCTCAACAGCTTTGAGGCCGTATGTACCGAAGTTCAGATCCGAACCGCCTTTTGCTTGACCGTGGATACGGCCTTTGTGCATTTTGCGGAATTTTGTACGCTTAGGCTGTAGCATTATCTAGCTCCTTAGCGACGGCCACGATCGCCACCGCGCGGTGCGGGGCCATCTTGGGCTTCAGCTTGACGACGGTCACGAGCCTGCGGGTCGTGCTCCATGATCTCGCCTTTGAAGATCCACACTTTGATACCGATGATGCCGTACGGAGTCGTAGCTTCGAACAGAGCATAATCGATGTCAGCGCGCAGGGTGTGAAGCGGAACGCGGCCTTCGCGGTACCATTCGGTACGAGCGATTTCAGCGCCACCAAGACGACCAGCAACGTTCACACGAATGCCGAGTGCGCCCATACGCATTGCGTTCTGAACCGCACGCTTCATAGCGCGACGGAACGAAACACGGCGCTCGAGCTGCTGACCGATGCTCTCTGCAACGAGGGCAGCGTCCAGCTCAGGCTTGCGTACTTCAACGATGTTCAGGTGCAGTTCGCTTGCAGTCAGAGCTGCGAGCTTTTTGCGAAGAACTTCGATGTCAGCGCCTTTTTTACCGATGATAACACCCGGACGTGCAGCGTGAATGGTCACGCGGCATTTTTTGTGCGGGCGTTCGATGATAACGCGAGCGATACCAGCTTGTTTCGCTTCTTTCTTAACGAAGTCCTTGATTTTAAGGTCTTCAAGAAGAAGGTCACCGTAGTCTTTGGTGTCGGCGTACCAACGGCTGTCCCAGGTGCGGTTGACCTGAAGACGCATACCGACGGGGTTTACTTTGTTACCCATTAGGCTTGCTCCTCAATCTGACGCACCTTGATGGTGAGTTCCGAAAACGGCTTCATGATCTTGCCAAAACGACCACGTGCACGCGGACGACCGCGCTTCATGGTAAGGTTTTTGCCAACATAAGCCTCGGCTACGACCAGTTCATCAACGTCGAGGTTGTGGTTGTTCTCGGCGTTCGCAATTGCGGACTGAAGGCATTTCTTCACGTCCACAGCAATCCGCTTGTTCGAGAAAGTCAGGTCGGTCAGAGCCTTCTCGACTTTCTTGCCACGGATCATAGCGGCGACGAGGTTAAGTTTCTGCGGGCTAGTGCGAAGCATGCGCAGTTTTGCCATTGCTTCGTTGTCTGCCACGCGGCGGGGGTTCTGTGCCTTGCCCATGACTTACTTCCGCTTCGCTTTCTTGTCGGCAGCGTGCCCGTAGTAGGTACGGGTCGGCGAATATTCACCGAATTTCTGACCGATCATGTCCTCGGATACCAGCACAGGAACGTGCTTTTTGCCGTTATAAACGCCAAACGTCAGACCCACGAATTGGGGCAGGATCGTCGAGCGGCGCGACCAAATCTTGATCACTTCGTTGCGGCCAGCTTCGCGTGCAGCTTCGGCTTTCTTAAGCACATAAGCGTCAACGAACGGACCTTTCCATACAGAGCGAGACATATCTTAGCGCCCTTTCTTAGCGTGGCGCGAACGAAGGATAAGCTTCGACGACGCTTTTTTCTTGTTGCGGGTACGTGCACCTTTGGTCGGCTTGCCCCACGGGGTAACCGGGTGACGACCACCGGAGGTACGACCTTCACCACCACCGTGCGGGTGGTCGATCGGGTTCATAGCAACACCGCGAACCGACGGACGGATGCCTTTGAGGCGCATACGACCGGCTTTACCGAAGTTCTGGTTCGAGTTGTCAGGGTTCGACACAGCACCGATGGTCGCCATGCATTCCTGACGAACGAGACGAAGCTCACCCGAGGAGAGGCGGATCTGTGCGTAGCCACCGTCACGACCTACGAACTGAGCGTAGGTGCCAGCTGCACGAGCGATCTGACCGCCCTTACCCGGCTTCATTTCGATGTTGTGTACGATTGTACCAATCGGCATGCCCGAGAACGGCATAGCGTTACCCGGCTTGATGTCAGCCTTCGCAGAAGCGATGACTTTATCGCCAATAGCCAGACGCTGCGGAGCAAGGATGTATGCCTGCTCACCATCTTCGTACTGGATAAGTGCGATGAATGCGGTCCGGTTCGGGTCGTACTCGATACGAACTACGACTGCCTGAACGTCAAACTTGTTACGTTTGAAGTCCACGATACGGTAGAGGCGCTTTACACCACCACCACGACGACGTGCGGTAACCCGTCCGGTATTGTTCCGGCCACCCTTGCTGGTCAGACCCTCTGTGAGAGCCTTAACCGGGCGACCTTTCCAAAGCTCCGAACGGTCGATCAGAACCAGCCCACGCTGGCCCGGCGTCGTCGGTTTATACGACTTGAGTGCCATGTTCTCTGTCTTCCGTTGCTTTGAGGGAGGTTAATCCCCGTAGTTTAGGGCCCCGAAGGTCCCCGAAATAAACAAAAGGCACGGCCCCGGACGAATCCGGGGCCGAACCGATGAAGTCAAGTATTAGAGACCGGTCGAAACGTCAATGGTGTTACCTTCTTCGAGGGTAACGTAAGCCTTTTTGACGTCGTTACGGGTACCAACGGTACCGCGGAAACGTTTGACCTTGCCTTTGGTGATCACAGTGTTGACCGCTTTAACCTTTACACCAAAGAGAGCTTCAACAGCTTCTTTGATCTGCGGTTTGTTCGCGTCTTTCGCCACTTCGAAAACAACTGCGCCATGCTCGGATGCCATAGTTGCTTTTTCGGTGATGATCGGCTTGCGGATCACATCGTAATGTTCAGGTTTCGCGCTCATTTCAGACGTGCCTCCAGAGCTTCGACACCAGCCTTGGTGAGCACGAGAGTGTCACTGCGGAGGATGTCGTAGACGTTCGCGCCGATGGACGGCAGAACATCAACGGTTTCGATGTTGCGCGCAGCTTTCGCGAAGTTCTCGTTTACGGCTGCATCAATGATGAGCGCGCGTTTCCAGCCCAGGTTTGCAACCTGTTTCGCCAGAGCCGAGGTTTTTACTTCGTTCAGGTCTGCGGACTCGATCACGATCAGTTCGCCAGCTTTGAGCTTTGCGGACAGTGCGTGACGCAGGCCCAGCTTGCGGAACTTCTTGGTCAGGTCGTGTGCGTGCGAACGCGGGGTCGGACCTTTGTAGATGCCACCGTGACGGAAGATCGGCGCCTTCTTGGAACCGTGACGTGCGCCACCGGTGCCTTTTTGGCGGTAGATCTTCTTGGTCGAGTAGGACACTTCCGAACGACCAAGAGTCGCGTGAGTACCCTGCTGAGCCTTAGCACGCTGCCAACGGACAACGCGGTGCAGGATGTCGGCGCGCGGCTCCAGACCGAAGATTGCGTCGTTAAGTTCGACGGAACCTGCAGCGGCGCCATCAAGTTTGATAGCTTCAGCCTTCATTGTTTTCGCCTCCTTCAGCAGCAGCCTCGACCGGAGCAGCGTCCGATTTCAGCGCAGCGGGCAGAACCAGGTTGGACGGAGTCGGTTTCTTAACCGCATCCTTAATGGTGACCCAGCCGCCTTTCGAACCCGGTACAGCGCCTTTGACCATGATCAGGCCACGGTCTGCATCGGTGCGAATGACTTGCAGGTTCTGGGTGGTTACACGAGCAGCGCCCATGTGACCGGCCATTTTCTTACCTTTGAAAACGCGACCCGGATCCTGACACTGACCAGTCGAACCGTGCGAACGGTGCGAGATGGACACGCCGTGAGATGCACGAAGACCACCGAAGTTGTGACGCTTCATCGCACCTGCGAAACCCTTACCGATCGATGTACCCGAAACGTCAACGTATTGACCTTCGAAGTAGTGATCAGCGATGATTTCAGCACCAACTGGAAGCAGGTTTTCCGGTGCAACGCGGAATTCTGCAACTTTGCGCTTAGGTTCAACTTTCGCAGTAGCGAAGTGACCACGCATAGCTTTCGAGGTGTTTTTAGCTTTGGCAGTGCCAGCGCCGAGTTGAACAGCAGTGTAGCCGTCTTTATCAGCTGTACGCTGAGCAACGACCTGCAGGTTGTCCAGGTGAAGAACGGTTACAGGGATCTGTTTACCATCTTCCATGAACAGGCGGGTCATGCCGATTTTTTTTGCAATAACGCCAGAGCGCATATCCTATGCCCTCCTTAGACTTTGATCTCGACGTCAACGCCAGCGGCGAGGTCGAGCTTCATCAGTGCGTCAACGGTTTGCGGGGTCGGATCCACGATATCAAGCAGACGCTTGTGGGTGCGGATTTCGAACTGGTCGCGCGACTTTTTGTCGACGTGCGGACCACGCAGAACGGTGAATTTTTCGATCTTGTTCGGCAGCGGGATCGGACCACGTACAGATGCACCAGTGCGCTTTGCAGTGCTGACGATCTCAGCAGTGGAAGCGTCGAGTACACGGTAGTCGAATGCCTTCAGCCGAATGCGAATGTTTTGGCTCTGTGCCATATCATTTGCCTTTCGCGGCTCTAACCGGTTGAGAGGTGGTAGAGCGCACCATTGCGTCCCCACGTCGAACCTAGAGGAATACGAATCCCTCATTAGAAGTTCACCCGAAGGTGAACCCGCGCCCAATACACGCCGCCCACCTACAGATCAACAGGTAATCTTCAAGAATCTGTCACAGACAACCTGAACAGCCCTGAAGCCTTCTATAGATAAAGGGCCGCCCTTTTCAGGACGGCCCTTCGTGATTTTAAAATCTATCGCGAATTAAGCGAGGATTTTGGAAACAACGCCCGAACCAACGG
>NZ_JALRGW010000003.1:0-162592 GCF_023253315.1 Aestuarium sp. | reverse complement strand
GGCAAGAGCCTTATTGGTATTGAGATCCCGAACACCGACCGCGAGACGGTTTCGCTGGGCGATGTGCTGCGCAGCAAGAACGCCGCCGCCAGTGCCCACCCGCTCACCATTGGTGTCGGTAAGGACGTTGAGGGCGGCTACCTGGTAGCAAACCTAGCCAAGATGCCGCACCTGCTGGTTGCGGGAGCCACCGGTGCCGGTAAGTCCAGCTTCGTAAACTCCATGATCACGTCCATCCTGATGCGCTCCACTCCCGCGGAGGTGCGGATGGTGCTGATCGACCCCCAGCGCGTTGAACTCAGCGCCTATCAGGGCGTTCCGCACCTGGTCACCCCGATTATTACCAACCCCAAGAAGGCGGCCGAGGCGCTGCAGTGGGTAGTGAAGGAGATGGATTCTCGCTACGACGACTTAGCGAGCTTTGGCTTTAAGCACATCGATGATTTCAACCGCGCAATTGTTGCCGGTGAGGTCTCGCTGCCAGAAGGTTCGAAGCGCGAGCTGCAACCTTACCCATACCTGCTTGTCGTGGTTGATGAGCTTGCCGATCTGATGATTGTGGCCCCAAGAGATGTTGAGGATTCGATTGTTCGCATCACTCAGCTTGCTCGTGCATCAGGAATTCACTTGGTGCTTGCAACCCAACGCCCATCTGTGGACGTTGTCACCGGTTTGATTAAGGCCAACGTGCCATCCAGGCTGGCCTTCTCGGTTTCCTCGGTTACCGATTCCCGAGTTATTTTGGATCAGCCTGGCGCCGAGAAGTTGGTCGGCCAAGGTGATGCACTCTTCGCTCCGATGGGTTCGAACAAGCCAGTGCGTGTTCAGGGTGCCTGGGTTGCAGAAGATGAGCTTCACAGGGTCGTAGCACACGTCAAGCAGCAGATGGAACCTGAGTACCGCAACGATGTAACGGCAGTTCAGGCCAACCGGGTCATCGACTCTGAAGTTGGCGACGATCTTGACCTTATGCTGCAAGCGGCAAACTTGATTGTGAACTCGCAGTTCGGCTCGACCTCGATGCTGCAGCGCAAATTACGTGTTGGTTTTGCAAAGGCTGGCCGCCTGATGGATCTTTTAGAGTCCAGGGGAGTGGTCGGCCCTTCTGAAGGCTCCAAGGCTCGCGATGTTCTTGTGAAGCCGGACGAACTACCTCAGCTCCTTGCTCGACTGAGCGGCCAAACCACCGCCGTGTTCGACGGTGATGCTGCGGACGAAGACGATGGTGACGAGGATGCCTGGCAACTGACTGGAAGACGTGATGACTTCTAGATCGTTTCTGTACCGTCAGACCCCAAACCTGATTACCTCAGCCCGCATCTTGATGGTGCCGTTGGTGCTGTGGTTGATGATGGTCGGCTGGGATTCGGCGGTTGACCGACTCGTTGCACTCATCATCTTGATTCTTGCTGCCTCAACAGATGGCATAGATGGTGCAATTGCCCGCAAACGTAATTTGATTACAAATCTCGGGAAGATCCTTGACCCAATTGCCGACAAGGCTCTCTTGTCAGGCGCCCTGATCGTTCTCTCGATCCAGGATGCCGTTCCCTGGTGGGCAACGATTGTCATTCTGGTCCGTGAATTCGGAATCACCGTTTTCCGCTTGGTGGTTGCGAAAAAGCGCGTAATCGCTGCCTCTGGCGGAGGCAAACTCAAAACGGTAATTCAGATCGTCGGTGTCTGCATGGCTGTCGCACCGTTTGGATTCTTGGGTGACTGGTGGTTTGTGCTGACAGACATAGTCATCTACGTGGCAGTCGCACTCACGGTGTGGACCGGTATTCACTATCTGAGGCCCGTAAAGTGAACATCATCGACGCGGCCAGAGACTGCGGTCTATTTCTCGCCGTGGCTGAGTCGCTAACCGGGGGTCAACTGACGGCCAGCTTGATCGACACCCCAGGTGCATCAGATGTAGTTCTTGGTGGTTTGGTCGCTTACCAAGGTGAACTCAAAGAACAGTTGCTGGGGGTTAGCCCGCAGCTAATTGCCACCCAAACCGCGGTGGATGCTGAGGTTGCGGCACAAATGGCAGAGGGCGTCAGAGGGAAGCTGGCTTTGAAGTGCGCAAAGGACGTCAACTCTGTGATTGGCATCTCGACTACCGGCGCCGCAGGGCCTGATCCGGTCGGACCAAATCCTGCAGGAACGGTGTTCATCGGAGTTGCTTCGAACCTCGGGATCAAAGTGCTCTCCCTCCATTTTGAAGGCGATCGTGCTGCGGTTAGACAGCAAGCTACTTCGGTGGCCCTTGAAGCGTTAGTGGAAGAAATCCAGCGGCTATCTGGTTGTTAATCAGGAAACTTTCAGACACTGAAGGTAAATTTGTCGCATTGAGCCGATAGGTTATTGGCCAGGAGGAAAACCGTTGGTACTACTTAGACAAGAAATCGGTGACGTGCTTCGTTCACACAGTATCCGCTGGTTATGTCACCGCTGCCGTGTTCGTCTTGGGTGTTTCTGCTTGGTATTTGCTGAAGGGCCGACATACTGAATTGGCTCGGCGATCAATTGCAGTTGCAGCGTCCTTTGGTCTTGCTGCAGCATTGTCTGTTGTCGTCTTGGGCGATGAATCTGGATATTCGGCCAGCCACACACAGAAAATGAAATTGGCTGCGATCGAAGCAATGTGGGAAACCCATCCAGCTCCAGCGCCATTCACTGCGTTTGGCCTTCCCGATCAAGAGGCACGCGAAACGAAGTATGCCATTGAGATTCCGTGGGTCATGGGGCTGATTGGGACTCGTTCACTGACAACTGAAATTCCTGGGATCGAGGATCTTGTTCACCAAGCAGAAGAACGTATCCGTTCTGGCATCATAGCATATGATGCTTTGATGGAAATTCGTGCTGACCTTAATAATGTCAGTGACGAAGCTCGCGCCCAGTTTGAAGAACACTCCGATGATCTTGGTTTTGCACTTCTTCTAAAACGCTATGTTGATGATCCACGCGAAGCGACCGAAGAGCAGATCTTGATGGCGGCAGATGATACTGTTCCGACAGTTTGGCCTCTGTTCTGGGCTTTCCGGATCATGGTGGCACTTGGGTTCAGTTTTATCGGATTGATGCTCTACTTCTTCTACCTTGCGTCGTTTAAAGGCATGAAATTCCCGAAATTGGCGCTTCGTTTGGCTGTGATTATGATCCCAGCGCCTTGGATTGCGGCCGAGTTGGGATGGTTTGTTGCGGAGTTTGGTCGCCAGCCTTGGACAGTAGATGGCGTTTTGCCAACTGCATTGTCCGTTAGCTCTCTTTCGGTAACTGAAGTTGCAATGACGCTTGCAGGCTTTGTTCTTTTCTACACCGTCCTCTTCATCGTCGAGATGGGCCTGATGATCAAATACATCAAAAAAGGCCCGTATATGGACGTGAAGGAAACGGATGAATGGATGGATGTTCATCGTCGTCGCATGATCACCGTCGGTGAGCCAGATGCAATCGCAACCCCTGCGGAGTAATAGCTATGATCCTGCATGAACTTATCAGCTTTGATATCCTGCGCCTGATATGGTGGGTGCTTCTTGGAGTGCTCCTGATCGGGTTTGCGTTAACTGATGGATTTGACATGGGTGTGGGGGCGTTGCTTCCATTCGTAGCTAAGTCTGACACGGAACGACGTATGGTTATCAATACCGTCGGACCGGTCTGGGAAGGCAACCAAGTCTGGTTCATTCTCGGTGGTGGAGCAATCTTTGCT
Source organism: Aestuarium sp. (assembly GCF_023253315.1). Lineage (NCBI taxonomy): Bacteria > Pseudomonadati > Pseudomonadota > Alphaproteobacteria > Rhodobacterales > Paracoccaceae > Aestuarium > Aestuarium sp. The sequence goes on along the minus strand of NZ_JALRGW010000003.1, from coordinate 158,889 downwards.
GCTTGGCCACCTCTTTACGCAGTTAGCTTCTCAGGCTTTTACCTCGCAATGTGGGTCGTTTTGGCGGCGCTCATTGTACGCCCTGTTGCCTTTAAATACCGATCTAAACGGGAATCTACTTCTTGGCGTTCCGCTTGGGATTGGGCCTTGTTCGCTGGCGGTTTCGTCCCTGCGCTGATTTTCGGCGTAGCGGTCGGTAACGTCCTTCAGGGTGTTCCATTTCACTTAACCCCTGACCTTCATTCCATTTATGAGGGCGGTGTTGCAGGGAAGTTCTTTGGACTTTTGAACCCTTTTGCACTTCTCACTGGCGTTGTCTCTGTCGGCATGTTGGTTATGCATGGCTCTGCATGGCTCTCTCTTAAATCAGAGGGGGTGATTGTAGAACGTGCTCGTACTTACGGTGTATATGGGGCAACTGTTGCAGGTATAGGCTTTGTCATTGCAGGCCTTTGGCTGGCCTTTGGGATTGACGGATACAGCTTCGTAAATACGATTGATCCGGCAGGCCCTTCGAACCCACTTTTGTCCGAAGTGGCTAAGGGTGGAAGTTGGTTGAATGCATATAACGATCGCCCATGGATCATGATCGCCCCAATCATGGGTATGGCTGGCGGTTTGTTGACAATCCGTGGTCTTCGCTCGGGTCACGAAATTTCGACGCTTCTCACCTCCAAACTGGCAATCTTTGGCATGATTTCGAGTGTCGGCCTAACCATGTTTCCGTTCATCCTACCGTCATCGACTGATCCAAGATCATCGCTGACCGTTTGGGATGCATCTTCATCTCACATGACCTTGTTCATCATGTTGGTTGTGACATTGATCTTCATGCCCCTGATCCTCGCCTATACAGCATGGGTCTACAAAGTGCTTTGGGGCAAAGTCACCGAGAAAGATGTGATCGAACACGGTGACTCTCTCTACTAGGGAAAGGATATCTTTATGTGGTATTTCGCTTGGATCCTCGGACTTCCGCTCGCCGCTATCTTTGCAGTTATGAACGCCATGTGGCTCGAACTGCGTGAGGATAAACGGTTGGCAGACGACGCATAATCGTCACGCGTTCCCTGTGGCGCTCTATGGAGGCGGGTTCACTCGCCTCCATTTTTATTGCCGCATAGGGCGTAGTCTATTCGCAATCGGCAGAGACCCGGAGATATGTTCGATCAAGTGATTTTGGCGATCAATGGACCGCCGTTCGTCTTTTCAGTGATCTTGCTTATGTGGAATGGCACATCGTCGAAAAATCGTGTGCCAAACTAATGCGGAGAATGTTGATATATGTGCTGTTGGCACAAAAAAGCCCCCGAGAAAATCTGCTCGGGGGCGTGAATTGGGAACCAATTATTCAGGTTTTTTAGGAGGTGATACCAGGGATTCAAGCGTGTAAACGAGGACTGCTGCTCCGATTGCACCTCCGACGCCAACCATCAAAAAGACAATCAAATCGACGGGACCGCCGAGGTCTGTCAGGTGCGAATGGGTCATGGCCATTACGAACCAAATTGCCCCGACAAATCCAAATGGCATAGAGATTTGAGCGTAGAGGAACTTTGTCCAAGAGACCGAGCGATCGCGGATCAAAACAAAGAGGTAGAGCGCAGTCACGATGACTGCGGCTGCAACCATTGCCCAGAACAAGCCTCGACCAAAGATTTCCTCGAATACTGCGAGAAAGGTGGAAAGGGTCATCTCTTTCATCTGACGTCTCCTTAGGCTTTGCCACGAAGCATGGCGTTATAGGTTGCTTTGAGTGCGACCTCCTTCATCAGCCACGAAATCCAAAGCTCTTCTAGCGGGGCGATGATGCCGGGGAAGGACGGCGTGAGGTTGTTTTCGTAATCGAATTCGATCAGCATCGCCCGACCGACGCGCGTGATCATGGGGCAAGAGGTGTAGCCATTGTAGGTCTCTGTGGGATCAGCGCCTGCAATGGTCGACACGATCTGGTCCTCGACAACAACGACCTGCCATTTGACTGAGGCTGCTGTTTTCCCTTTTGGAACGCCCGCAACATCGCCGAGGGCCCAAATGTCGGGATAGCGTAGGTGGCGTAAGGTTGTCTTGTCACATTCAACCCAGCCTTGGTCGGTCCATTTGTCAGCCCAAGAGAGCCCAGACTGCCGAATAACCTCGGGTGCGCGCTGTGGCGGGATCACATGCAGATAATCGTAGTCGAGCTCGACTTCACCATTTTCGGTTGTGAAGGTCGCGCGCTTTGCGCCTGCATCAATCGATTTGAGGACGTGCGAATAGTTCGGCGTGATACCGCGATCCCCAAACAGCATTCGGACCTTTTCTGAGACGATGGGCACACCAAACAGGCTGTTGTTATTCGCCATGTAGTGGACATCCATTTTTCCTGCATTGCCCGCGCGGCGAGCGATGTCGTCAATCAAGAACGTATGTTTGAGCGGAGCGCCCGCGCATTTCATTTCCGTCGCAGGGCGGGTGAAGAGGCCGACGCCGCCTTCTTCGGTAAATTTGGAGGCCGCTTGCCATGTCTTGGCTGCATACTCTGGGCCTGCGTAGAGAGAGCCGATTCCGTTGGTGCCGACCATATCGAGACTGAACCCGTCTATGGCATCGTGATCCAAAACCAGACCCGGTGCGACAACTAGGAAATCATAGGTCAGAACCTGCCCGCTCTCTGTTGCAACCGTTTTGAGATCAGGATCGATTGCGGCGGCTTTCTCTGCGATGAGGGTGACACCAGACGGCAACCAATCCGTCGTTTGGGATACAACATAGTCGGCGGGTTTTAGTCCTGCCGCGACAAGCGATAGACCAGGTTGGTAAAGATGCTGCGGGCGGGGATCGATGATGGTGATTTGCGCTCCGTCCAACCGTTCAACAAGTCGGTTGGCAAGCGCAGTACCGCCAGCCCCAGCGCCGATAATCACGATTTTTGCGTTGGTTGGTATTGGCGCCGCTTGTGTTTCAGCGGTCGAAACAACAAGAGCCGCTCCGCCTGCCGCAAGTCCGAGAAAACCGCGACGGCCTATGGAAGGGTTTAGAGAATTGGTCATCTGGTACTCCAAATTATACATCAATTTTATGGCATATAATTGGGCGTGGATGATTTGATGTAGGTCAAAAAAGTGATTAAACATATATTTTTAATATGTCTTTATGGGGCATTCGTTCGTTGAATTTCTCGAACTGCTGAGTGGTAAAATTTTAATAACTGAGGCGAAATTTATTCGCTCCTCTCTTAAATTCACCTGCAGCGAATGACCGCTTCCCGCCGCCCCTTTATTTTACAGCTTCATTCGCTCAGGCTGCCTGTTGATTTGGCGATAAGAAGGCATTCGTTTTGCATCTGTGACCTGCCCCCCCACCTGTCCCTCGTTCATAACGAGAGTCTGCGGGATTGATTTTGATAGTCGAGGGTTTCGTTGTGGGCAAGCGCGTCGGGCGCGGAGCCCTCAAATTGCTCAAGCGTCCGGCTCGCTTGCAGCGGCGTCTGGTTTCCGAGCGACGAGTGTGGCCTGACGGCATTGTAGTCATATCGCCAGAGCGCCAGCTTCCGTCGGGCATCGTCCAGACTGTCAAATATCTCCTCATTCAGCAGCTCGTCGCGCAGGCTGCCGTTGAAAGACTCGATAAAGGCGTTCTGCTGTGGTTTTTCGGGGTCGATGTAATGCCACGGCACCTCGTTCTGATCCGCCCATTTTAGGATCGCCCGACTTGTGAACTCTGTGCCGTTATCACTGACAATGCAGGCAGGCTTTCCATACACCCGCACCACCGCATCCAGCTCGCGGGCAACACGAGCTCCCGAGATGCTTGTGTCAGCCATGAGACACAGGTTCTCGCGGCAGAAATCGTCGATCACTGCCAAGATGCGGAATTTGCGGGATGCACCAAAGCTGTCTGACACGAAGTCCAGCGACCACCGCGCATTTGGGCGCGCCGCCTCCGGCATCGGTGTGCGTGTTCCGCGGGCTCGCTTGCGGCCACGCCGTCGCTTCACCGAAAGACCTTCCTCCCGGTAGACCCGATACAGTTTCTTGTGGGTCATGATCATGCCCTTTCGTTCGAGCAGGACCCCGATCCGGCGATACCCGAACCGACGCCGCTTACTGGCAATCTCCTGGATCTCCTTGCGGATCTCCGGGCAATCCGGCGGGCGTTCGCGCCGGACCGTCTTTGGGTCGACACCGACAAGCCGGCAGGCCCGACGCTGCGAGATGTCATGATCTCGCAGAGCTTTGAGCGCTGCCTCTCGTCGCTTGCTCAGCGTCGTCAGTTCTTTCTCAGAAGATCTTTCAGAACCACGTTGTCGAGCATCGTGTCGGCCAACAGGCGCTTGAGCTTGACGTTCTCATCCTCAAGCGCTTTCAGCCTGGCGGCGTCAGAAACTTCCATGCCGCCATACTTGGACTTCAGCTTGTAGAACGTGGCTGGGCTCAGGCCGTGGCGACGGCATACCTCCACAGTCGGCATCCCTGCCTCCTGCTCTTTGATCATCCCGATAATCTGCGCCTCGGTAAAACGGCTCTTTCGCATTCGTCTGCTCCTTCAAGCTTAAGCAGACTCTACATCATCGTGAGGGATTTCGCGGGGGGCAGGTCACCAGTTCTAAATTGAAATGGTAGTCAAGTAATGCTGGCTTTTACATTTGATTGTGGACCTCAGATAGGAACTCTTCCTTTGCGTCGAAGGCGATCTTTTTTGGATGGTCATTTTTCGTCAAATACAGCAAGATAATATGGGTAGGCTACAAAGCGTGCGCTCCCCCGCAACCAAAAAAAATTCATTAACAATATCAGCATCTTGTAGACCCAAAAAGGGGGAAAATGAAGTTTGGCCCATCGAAAGCTGCAGTAACTCGGCTGGACCGCCTTTGCTCGTCAGTTTCGTTTTAAATATTCATTCCAGAGTCACTCTTTCGGCCTAAAATATGTACCTGTTCTCACAGGATCATTTTACATTGAACGTCTAAGGCTATCACCGTTCCTTTACCTTCTAGATCAGGACCTCCCATGACCGCTCACTTGTTTCAGTTGCCCGAGGCTCTCACGGTCCCCGTAAAGGGTGAAACGGCGCAGTATCCTGTGGGCCGTATCTTCTGTGTCGGGCGCAATTATGCCGCTCATGCCAAAGAGATGGGGTATGAGGTTGATCGCGAGGCTCCGTTCTATTTCACAAAGTCGTCCTCTGCTGCGATCCTGTCGGGTACGACGGCGGCTTATCCGCTGGGCACCGAAAATTACCATTATGAAATGGAATTGGCCTTGGTCATCGGGTCGGACGTTGCTCGAGCAACGCCTGATGAAGCGGTTGCTGCGATATATGGGTATTGCTGTGCGCTCGACATGACGCGCCGCGATTTGCAGCTAAAAGAACGGGTGAAACAGCGGCCTTGGGACTTGGGCAAGGACGTTGAACAGTCTGCGGTGTTTTCCACCATCACCAAGGCAACTGATTTTACGCCAACCGATCAGCGCATCCATTTGTCGGTTAACGGCGACCTTAAACAGGACTCGTCGCTCTCCCTGCTTGTTCACAAGGTGGCAGACATAGTTGCTGATCTGTCTAAATATTATCACCTTCGTGCTGGCGATGTGATCCTAACTGGCACGCCAGAAGGTGTCGGTCCCGTTGTCCCAGGAGATGTGATTAGCGGTGGGATCGACGGGCTAGATCCGATTTCTCTTACGATCGGTGCGTCGATTTGACCGCCAAGGTTTCCTTTCCGTCACGTTAGGAAACTATTGAACCTCAAATGCTTGGGCGACCTAATGCGCGGGACGTTTAAGGGAGGACTTTATGGATATTTCGGGGCAGGTGGCCATCGTAACTGGCGGCGGCAGTGGTCTAGGTGCGGCAACGGCGCGGTATTTGGCATCCAAAGGCGCAAAGGTCGGGATTCTGGACTTTGACAGTGCTGCAGGGGCAGCGGTCGCGTCCGAGGTGGGAGGTCTATCAGTTCAGGTCGACGTGGGCGATGCGGCGCAGGTCGAAGCCGCCATTGATACCATCGTATCTCAGCTTGGCGCACCGCGTGTCGTTGTGAATTGCGCTGGCATTGCGAATGCTGCTCGCATGGTGGGGCGTGAAGGCAAGCTAGCCGTTGACCTGTTTGAGCGTGTGATCCGCGTCAACCTGATCGGCACTTTCAACGTGATGTCCTATGCGACGCGTGCCATGATGGACCTGCCGTTGCTGGAAAATGGTGAGCGTGGCGTGATCATCAACACCTCGTCCGCAGCCTATCAGGACGGTCAAGTGGGGCAGGCGGCCTATTCGGCGTCAAAGGGTGGCGTGGCGTCGATGTGTCTGCCTCTGGCGCGTGAGCTGGCCCAATCGGCCGTGCGTGTCATGGCGATCGCACCGGGTCTGTTCGGCACGCCAATGATGATGAGCCTACCGACAGAGGTTACCGACGCGATCATTAAAAACGTGCCGCACCCAGCGCGTTTGGGTCAGCCGGACGAGTTTGGCCTCTTGGTGAGCCAGATCATCGAGAACCCATATCTGAACGGTGAAGTTATTCGCCTAGATGGGGCGACACGTCTGCCGCCGCGATAACGGCACACAGATGTAGCAAAAAGGGGCGCGGTTGCGCCCCTTTTCGTGTTTCTGGGTATGGCGATCTTAGAACTGGCCGATCGACCAGAAGAACGTCTCGCCCGAGCTATCATCAACGCCATCGTTGTCGGTCGACATCCATGTGGTGCCGTCTTGCATGATTGCCATGCCTTCGATCTTGTCGACAACGTAGCCGCCGTTCGATGCCAGATCAGGGATTAGGTCGTAGACGACTTCTTTGGTGACAACGGGTAGGTCGCCGCCCAGTGGCGCAGGCACCATTTCGGACAAAGCAACGCGGGTCACTTGTTTCACGGCTGCGTTTTCGCCGATCTGGTTGTCGCGTTCGATCAGGTAGACGTAGTCTCCGTGAGCCTGAATTTCCGACAGGCCAATCCAACCCGTTTCAACCGCGTCCAGCGGATAACGAACTGCGCCCCATTCTTCGGTGGTGGTGTTATACGACACCAGTTTCACAAAGCCTTTGTCGTCGTCAGCCCACTCGCGCTGAACGGCCATCCAGAGGGTGTCGCCGACCAGCGTGATGCCTTCAAAACCAAAGCGTTTTTCAACAGCCAGAAGCTCTGCTGGAAGTGCGATTTCTTCTTTGATCTGGCCGTTGGCCTTCACGTGGTAGATCGCGTGGGGAACCAGACGGTCGGTGCGGCCTTCGGATGCGATCCAGAAACCGCCTTCGCCGTCCAGCGTGATACCTTCCATGTCCATCTTCTGTGCCGGATAGCCTGCGCGGGTCACGTCGGTTGCTGCGATGATACGAGCAGGTGTTTGGCTCGGGTCGATGGTGAAGATGCGCGGCTGGTAGCCATAGAAGCTGTCATTGACGGCGTAGATCATCCCGTCTTCGTCAGCGACCATGCCAGAGATTGCACCCCAACCGATCAGTTCGTCAGCGCCTTCAGAGGTCAGCTGCGGGTAAGCTGCTGGTGCGTCCTGAAGTTCGTAGATCATGACGTGTGCACGTGCTGCGCCGTCTTCGCCAAGGTCTACTTCGTTTGCGGTGGCAAGCAGGCCGCGCTCTGGGATTGCAATCGCGCCCTCAGGCGAAATGCCCGACGGCAGAACCTGTTTAAAGACAGGGTTGGTTGCGTCGGTCACGTCGTAGACGGTGATGGTCGATGCGCGTTCCGACAGGATAAAGGCGTAGGTGGTGTCGCCGAAAGTTGCGACTTCCATGCCCTCTGGCTCAACGCCTTTGGCGTCGGACCGTTTGTCAGGGTAATGGCCTGCGTGGATGATCGGGGTTTCGAAGGCGTTGCCAGATTCCCAAACCAAAGTGCCGTCTTTGTGGAACACTGTAACCGAACGCGAACCGCCGTCCATGTCGCCTTCGTTTGCGATCATGACGTGGTTATCGTCGATCCACTGAAGGCCGTCCGGCTCGCGTAGGCGACCAGGCTGGCTTTCGTTAAAGATCAGCGCGCCGCGTTCGTCGGTTGCGTCGATATTGACCAGATCTACAGAACCAGCCGAGAATTCGTTCTGAACCGAACCGTCAGCGTTCAGGATAACGATCGAGTTGTTTTCCTGCATGGTGACTGCGATTTCGCCGAGGCTATTGACGTCGACGAACTCGGGCTCTGGATCTTCGGGTGCGATGTCGCTGAGGCCAGAGACGTCGATTTTTACGAGGCTATCGCAAGCCAATGCATCGCCAGAAAGACCAACGGTGACCATGTAGCCGGCAGGCATCTGGCCAACGCGACCGTCGCCGAGGTCTTCGTCACGTTCGTTCTCGATAGCGACCGTTACCATATCGCCAGCGTGGGTGTGCGCAGTCGAGTCAGGCTGACCACCGAGGTCACATTCACCAGTGACTGAACCGTCAGCGAGGTTTACAGAAACCAGCTTGCCCGACGGATTGGTATAAGATTCAGAAGTGTTCACCGCAACGTAAGCAATGTTGCCGACGACGGTCACAGAGGTCGGTTCGCCGCCCATGTCCACGTTGCCTTTGGCCTGCGGGTTTGTCGCGTCAGTGATGTCGATCAGACCAACAACGCCCAGCGGGCTGTCGGTATAGATTAATGTCATGCCATCGTCAGACGCGGCGATGATTTCGGCAGAGGATTCTGCAGAGGCATCGGCGTTGTTATGCGGCGTCGCAAACGATGCGATGCGGTTAAAGTTCATCTCTGCCGATGCTTGGCCAGTAGCCAAAGCGAGGATCGACGTAAGGCAGACGGATTTAAAGGTCATGCGAAACTCTCTGTCGGAAATTGAAAGACAGAATTCGCATGAAGGGCCTGTGTAACCCCTGATTAAAGCAACGGTAACACTCCTGTAAAATCACGACCCACGCGCTGTTTTGCAGTCAGCGGCCACGCGCTGAGGTGTCGTAAAACTGAATCTTTGCTGTCGCTAAAGGTTCATAGGCATGAGAATTTCCTGTCACAAACCATGCGTATCCCCCGTCGAAGCAACACAGGGGATGGTATGCAACTCAACGTAAACAGCGTGACCAAGCGCTTCGGTGACAAAGCGGCAGTCGACAACATTTCTTTTTCTGTCGAAGGCGCGCAGTTCGTAGGCATTATTGGCCGCTCTGGTGCGGGTAAATCGACGTATCTGCGTATGATGAACCGCCTGACTGATGCGACCGAGGGTCAGATCGTCGTTGATGGCGTTGATGTGTTGGCTCTGCAGGGCAAAGATAAACGCGACTGGCAGAGCCAATGCGCGATGGTGTTCCAGCAGTTCAACCTTGTCCCGCGTATGGATGTTGTGTCGAACGTACTGCATGGCCTTTTGGGGCGCCGTTCTACGCTGACCAGTGTTCTAAACCTTTGGTCGAGCCAAGACATCACCCGCGCCCTCGAAATTCTCGACCGTTTGGGTATCGCTGAACAGGCCGCAAAGCGGGCCGAGGCGCTATCTGGTGGTCAACAACAGCGTGTCGCGATTGCCCGTGCGCTGATGCAAGACCCCAAGATCATCCTCGCCGACGAACCGATTGCCTCGCTCGACCCGATGAACGCGCAGATCGTGATGGACACGCTCAAGCGCATCAACGTCGAAGACGGCCGCATGGTGATGGCGAACCTTCATACCCTCGATACGGCGCGTCGGTATTGCGACCGCGTGATCGGGATGCGGGACGGACGCATCGTGTTTGATGGCACCCCTAGTCAACTGACCCAAGACGTTGCTCGCGACATCTATGGGGCAGACGAAAGCTTTTCCGAGAGCGCAACCTCGACAGAGATCGGGTCGCTGGCTCCCGCAACAGAATACGCAGCCGCACTATTGAGCGACTGAGTAGCCACAGGCAAAGGCCGCGTGATGGCCGCGCCAATTCGAATGATATGTTCCCTTTGGAGACGACCATGAAAAAGATCCTTTCCGTTGCACTCGCAACTACCGTTCTGGCTGGCGCTGCTGCCGCTCAGGAAATCACTGAATTCAACATCGGTATCCTCGGCGGTGAAAACGCGCAGGACCGTATGAACTCCTACGCTTGCCTTCAGAACTACGCATCTGAAGCACTCGGCGTTGACGTTAAACTCTTCGCTCCTGCTGACTACGACGGCGTTATCCAGGGTCTTCTGGGCGGCACCATCGACATGGCTTGGCTCGGTGCTTCGGGTTACGCAAAAGTTTACCTGACCGACCCTGAAGCTGTTTCGCCAGTTCTGGTCAAAGCGAACCTCGACGGTTCCTACACCTACCACTCGATCGGTTTCGCACGCGCTGACAGCGGCATCACCTCGCTCGAAGACGTTCAGGGCAAAGTATTCGGCTTCGGTGACCCGAACTCCACCTCTGGCTTCCTGATCCCGTCGGTAGAAATTCCGCAGGCAACTGGCCACTCGATGGAATCCGGCGATTACTTCGGCGAAGTTCGCTTCACCGGCGGCCACGAGCAAACCATCGTTGCAGTTAACAACGGTGACATCGACGCTGGCGTGACGTGGGCTGACGGTCAGGGCAACTGGGAAGACGGCTACAACTCGGGCGCTCTGCGCAAAGCAGTTGACGCTGGCCTCGTTGACATGAACGACCTCGTTCAGATCTGGATGTCTAAACCGATCCCAGAAGGCCCTGTTGTTCTCCGCAACGCACTGCCGGAAGACGTAAAAACAACCATGACCGCGCTGGTCGAAGGTCTGCAAGCTGCTGACCCAGATTGCGCATACGGCGTTGCTGCTGGCGATACCTCTGGTTTCGTTCCGATCACTCACGACTACTACGAAACCATCATCGAAGTACGTCGTCAGCAGATCGCTAACGGTTCCTAATCAAACCATGACCCGAAGGCAGCATTCGTCTGTCTTCGGGTTTTTCATATCCGGGACATACTAATGACGGCACACACCGTATCTGGCACGGCAGAGTATCTCGCTCTGGTCCGCCGCCGCCGCCTTTATGGGGCCATTCTGGTCGCGCTCTTCTTTGTGCTTTTTGCGAGCGGGTTCACCGTTGCCGAAGATCGCAATGCAGGCGGATTTCTAGCCGGTTTGCACCGCATTTTTGATTTCCCAAAAGAGATTTTCGCTGAGGCCTTCACGAACTGGCAGAACCTGCCGCGTCTATTCGTGGCCGCTATTCCGTCCCTAATCGAGACCCTGAATATCGCAGCGATTGCGACCTTGTTCGGCGGACTCTTGGGGATGGTTCTGGCCTTTTTGTCGACGCGTGGTCTGGCCCTTTGGCCGCGCCTGACACCCGTTTTCCGCCGCATCATGGATACCATGCGCGCTGTGCCTGAGATCGTTATCGCACTGGTTTTGATCTTCCTCTTGGGCGTCGGACCTGTCCCCGCGATGATCGCGATTGCGTTCCACACGGCGGGCGCATTGGGCAAACTGTTTTCCGAAGCGGCAGAAAACGTGGATTTGAAACCCGTTGAAGGCCTGGCGTCGGTCGGTGGCAATTGGTTCCAGCGCATCTGGTTCGGCGTGATGCCTCAGGTCGCGCCGAACTGGTCTTCCTACGCACTTTTGCGGTTCGAGATTAACATTCGTGCATCTGCGATCCTTGGCTTCGTTGGGGCTGGTGGTTTGGGCTACGACCTGAAAACCGCGCTCCAGTGGGGGCAGGGGAAATACGATCAAGTGGTCGCGATTTTCGCGATCCTATTCCTGACCATCATGATCGTTGACCACTTGTCTGACCGTGCCCGTCAACGTCTGGTAAAGGGAGGGGCATTGGTATGACCACCGCATCTGAAAATTTCGATACCGTCGGTTTGAAGCAGTCCATCGAGGGCACCTTTCGGTTCCGTAAATGGCGCAGCATTGCAGTGCCCTTCGCGATCCTCGGCTACCTGATCTACGTGTTCTTCGCGTTTGACGTCGCGGGCCTCGCGTCACGTGCGCGTCCTGAAAACGCGGCGGTCCTCCTTGGTGACTTTTGGTCCTACAAGACCCACATCACGCGCGATAATCGGTCTGGTGAGGTCGTGGCCTCGGTCGAGGGCGAACGCAAAGGGACATACCCTGCAGGCGAAGGCCCAGAATGGGTGGCGATGGGTGAAACCACGACTATTTCGCTCTACGGTGATGCGTCTGTTCAGTATCTTCCCGACAATATGGCCGTCATCAATCTTCCCGACTTTGGTGAAATCACGACCCAAGTGAACGGGCGCGCTGTGGTGCTCACGCTCCCTGATGGCAAAGATATTCCTGAGTGGATGAGCGTCTCTCGCAATCGCGTGTCCATCGATCAAGGCAAGTGGCGCTTTTCTATGACCCCTGCGCGGACCGAAGTGTTCCGCTATCAAGCAGGCTGGGAGCTGTTCTTCTTTACCCTCGACAGTCCGTTCTATGGCAAGTCGGTTGGAGAATTGATCGCGCTCGCCATTTGGGAACCGCGTGTGACCGCAGAACATTCCAACATTGTCGCGATGATCGACGGCTTTTGGAACAACAAAATGTGGCGCCATGGCGATGTGTTCTGGGCAATGGGCGAAACGGTTCTGATGGCGTTCATCGGCACGATGGGGGCTGGGATGATCGCGTTCCCGCTGGCCTTTTTCGCGGCGTCGAACTTTGCGCCTGCGGTCTGGCTACGCCTTACATGCCGCCGTCTGTTCGACTTCTTGCGTGGGGTTGATGGTCTGATTTGGACGGTCATTCTGTCCCGTGCGTTCGGTCCGGGTCCGATGACGGGTTCCTTGGCGATCCTTCTCACGGATACGGGGACCTTCGGGAAAACCTTCTCTGAGGCGCTGGAAAACATCGACAACAAACAGGTTGAAGGTATCCAGTCCACGGGCGCGAATATGATCCAACGGATGCGTTTTGGCGTGATCCCGCAAGTCCTCCCGCTGATCCTGTCGCAGCTGCTCTATTACTTTGAATCGAACACCCGTTCGGCCACTGTCATTGGTGCGCTTGTCGGCGGCGGTATCGGTCTTTTGCTGACGCAGGCGATCATCACCCAAAAGGACTGGGAAGAGGTGTGCTATTACATGATCCTCGTCGTGCTGACGGTGATGATCATGGACACGATCTCGGGCTGGATCCGTAAGAAATTCATCAAAGGGTAATTATGCCGAAACTCTCTGCGACCGAACCGTTTGTTCATCCCGACTGCGAGATAGGCAATTCCACCTTTGGGGCCTATGTTGAAATCGGCAAAGGCAGCCGCGTTCTGAATTCGACGTTCGAGGATTATTCCTACTGTGATCGCTATGCTGACGTGGCGAACACGACGGTTGGTAAATTCGCGAATATCGCGGCCTTCACGCGAATTGGGCCGACGGATCACCCGTATCGGAATGCGGCGCAGCACCATTTCCTCTATCGGTCGTCCTATTATTTCGACGGCGTCGAGGATGATCCTGCGTTCTTTGAACACCGCGCATCACGGCGGAGCTCGTTGGGCGCGGATTGCTGGATTGGGCATGGGGCGATCATCAAGCCAGAGATCACCATCGGCATCGGTGCTGTCGTCGCATCAGGCGCGGTCGTGACCAAGGACGTGTCGCCCTTTATGATCGTGGCTGGCGTTCCCGCACAGCCAGTGAAAATGCGGTTTGAACAGTCCGTCGCGGATCGGCTCTTGGACCTCGCGTGGTGGGATTGGCCCCATGATCGGCTCAAAGACGCATTGAACGATTTCCGTCGTTTGCGGGCCGAAGAGTTCCTAGAGCGTTACGAGGGCTAATGCCCGTCGTTCGCAACGGTTAGCGCGACGCGGTCCCCGACAAACCAGCTTAACCCATATTCTATCGGCGCACCGTCGCGGTCGACGTTGATCGCTTCGGTCCGCAAAAGTGGTGAACCTTCGCTGACCTTTAACATGCCGGCGCGCGGCCCTTTGGCGACGGTCGCGGTAATGCGGGTTGAATGGCGGGTGTAGTCGGTCACCCCTAGCTGTTCGAGCGTTTTGGAAATCGACCGTTCGGTCTCCATGATCTGGGGCAGGTCTGCAAACCGTTGGGCGGGCAGGGCAGAGATAAAGTGACAGATGGGCAGAGCATCGCCCGACGAAATCCCTTCGACCACATGGACCATATCAACGCCCAAAGCCTCGCGTTCTTCGGCCTTAGCGGGGCGCGTTTCGATGCGGATAACTTGCCGTGACGGAGCACGCCCCGTCGCTGCGATGTTCTGGTGAAACCGCACACGTGCGCCGAGCTGGTAGTCGGCAGGCGGGTTTGAAGCGACGAACACGCCAGACCCGCGCTGAGACACCGTTATACCGTCTTCGTTCAGTGATGCGAGGGCATGGCGCACGGTGTGACGATTGACGCCGAACCGCGCCGATAATTGCGCCTCAGTCGGGAGCTTTGCTCCCGCGGGATAAAGGCCTTCGCCAATTTCATCTTTGAGAGTTTGGGCAATCGACAGCCACACAGGATTTTTGCGTGTCATGAAACCTTCATTTGCGAAATGGCGACGAATCTAGCAATATTTGTCTAGTTGTATAGATAGGTAGACAAATCGTCAAGATGTCCACACTGACCACAGACACCCGCAAATCATACATGGGCCTACTAGCGCGTGCTCGCCCAGAGCGGCTCGAACAGTTGTTGCCCGATCTTCCTGCGCACGATTGGCTGCGCCGTCCCGAGATTGGCACTACGATGGTGCGCGGTCGGATCGGCGCGACAGGTGCGCCGTTTAACCTCGGTGAGATGACCGTGACGCGCTGTGCGCTCAAACTGTCGGATGGCACGGTTGGGCACGCCTATGTCCAAGGGCGCGATCAGGGCCACGCGACACGCGCGGCGATTGTTGATGCGCTGATGCAAACCGAAGGCGTGGAGCAAGTCGATGTGACCATCCTCGCGCCGCTTCGTGCGGAAGAGGCTGAGAAACGCACCTCTCGCGCAGAGAAAGCCGCAGCGACCAAGGTCGAGTTCTTCACAATGGTTCGGGGAGAAGACTGATGTTCGAAGCCGAAGTTCTATCGGGTGGATTTTCTAACCCAGCCCAAGACAGCGCCCATGCGTTTCGTGCCTGCCTCGAAGCGATGGCCCGTCCGGGGCGTATTCAGCAAATCGCAGGCGCGGTCCCGCCCGCACCATTGTCGCCCGCCGCTGGCGCGATCCTTTTGACACTCGCGGATGCGACGACACCGATTTTCATCGCTCAAAGCCACGATACTGAAGCCGTCCGCAAATGGATCGCGTTTCACTGCTCGGCCCCATTCGTCGCGGCGGGTGATGCCGATTTCGCGATTGGCACGTGGGACGCGCTGCAGCCCGTATCGCAGTTCGCAATCGGCACCGCAGAATATCCAGATCGGTCCGCAACATTGATCGTTGAATGCGAGGATATATCGGCACCGACGGCCACACTGACTGGACCTGGGATCGAGACGACACAGGCGGCCTATCTGCCCAACATCGATACCGTTGTCACCAATAGTGCGCAATTCCCGTTGGGTTTTGACTGTTACTTCACTGCGGGCAGCCAATTGTCGGCCCTTCCGCGTAGCACGAAAGTGGAGGCTCTCTGATGTATGTTGCAACCAAAGGCGGTGAACGCGCGATTGATGCGGCGCACCAGTGGCTTTCCGATGAACGTCGTGGGGATCGTTCGGTTCCTGAACTGAGCGTCGCCCAAATCCGCGAGCAGATGGCGCTAGCCGTAAACCGTGTGATGGCCGAAGGCTCGCTATACGATCCCGACCTGGCTGCACTGGCGATCAAACAGGCGCGGGGCGATTTGATTGAGGCGGTGTTCCTGATCCGCGCCTACCGCACGACCCTGCCGCGCTTTGGGGCGTCTGTTCCGGTTGAGACGGATCGCATGGATATCATTCGCCGCATTTCGGCGACGTTTAAGGACGCGCCGGGTGGTCAAATACTCGGGCCGACCTTCGATTACACGCACCGTTTGCTCGATTTCAAACTAATGGCGGATGGCGAGGCACCAGAAGCGCTGCGCAAAGAGGCGGAGGCCGTTGTCGCGCCGCATATCCTGCAGCTCCTCGACCAAGATGGGCTGATGGAACCATTGTCCGATGGCGTTGAAACACCGCCTGACCTCACTCGCGAACCTCTCGAAATGCCAGCGGATCGCCCGCTGCGTTTGCAGGCTTTGGCGCGTGGCGATGAAGGGTTTGTCCTGTCGATGGCCTATTCGACCCAGCGTGGTTACGGGCGCACGCACGCCTTTGTCGGCGAATTGCGGATCGGTACTTGTGCGGTCGAGATGGAAATCCCCGAACTTGGTTTTGCCGTTGAGATCGGAGAGATCGAACTGACTGAATGTGAGACGGTGAACCAATTCACGGGTTCCAAATCCGAACCACCGCAATTCACGCGGGGCTACGGTTTGGTCATGGGTCAATCAGAGCGCAAGTCGATCTCGATGAGCCTCGTGGATCGTGCACTCCGTTGGGAAGAACTGGGCGAAGACAACGTCGGTGCACCTGCCCAAGACGCGGAATTCGTCCTTTATCACTGCGACAACATTCAGGCGACGGGCTTCCTCGAGCATATCAAGCTGCCGCACTATGTGGACTTCCAATCCGAACTGGAACTCATCCGAAAACTCCGCCGCGAAGCTGCGGATGCTCAGGTCAAGGAGGCCGCAGAATGACCGATCAGGCCTATAACTTTGCCTATCTGGACGAAGCGACAAAGCGGATGATCCGCCGCGCGCTTCTCAAGGGCCTCGCGATCCCTGGCTATCAGGTGCCGTTCGCAAGCAGAGAAATGCCGATGCCTTATGGCTGGGGCACGGGCGGTGTTCAGGTCACTGCAGCGTGCCTGACGCCAGAGGATACTCTGAAGGTAATCGACCAAGGGGCTGACGATACGACGAACGCCGTATCGATCCGCAAGTTCTTTGAACGGACAGCGCAGGTTCAAACCTCGGAAACCACGGCAGAGGCGACCGTCATTCAGACCCGTCACCGCATTCCAGAGGTCGCACTGACCGAGGGACAAATCCTCGTGTATCAGGTGCCGATCCCAGAGCCGCTCCGCTTCCTAGAACCGCGCGAAAGCGAAACACGTCGTATGCATGCGCTCGAAGAATACGGGTTGATGCATGTGAAGCTCTACGAGGATATCGCCCGCCACGGCGCGATTGCGACCTCCTACGCTTATCCCGTGAAGGTCGAGGGTCGCTATGTCATGGACCCGTCGCCGATCCCGAAATTCGATAACCCGAAACTGGGTGGCAATGCTGCGATCCAATTGTTCGGCGCTGGGCGTGAACAACGCATTTATGCGCTTCCACCCTATACCGATGTCGTGAGCCTTGATTTCGAGGATCACCCCTTTGACCCGAGCAAGGCGGATCACGCCTGTGATCTTTGCGGATCAGAGGTCAGCTACCTCGACGAAGTGATCACCGATGACAAAGGCAGCCGCATGTTTGTGTGTTCCGACACCAGCTATTGCACCACCCGTCAGGACGAGGGTCACACAGGCCGCCTGTCACCAGAAGGAGAAGCGGCATGACCATGCATGATGTATCGCTCGATCAGCCGTTGTTCCGCGTTGATGGCCTAACCAAACGCTATGGTCAGCGGATCGGCTGTGCCGACGTTAGTTTCGACCTCTGGCCGGGTGAAGTGCTCGGCATTGTGGGGGAGTCTGGGTCGGGTAAGTCGACGCTCTTGGGATGTTTGGCGGGGCATATGCAGGCGGACGAGGGAAAGATCCTCTACCGTGGGCGCAATACGCTGACTATGCCAGAACCTGAACGTCGCGTGCTGTCCCGCACCGAATGGGCTTTTGTTCACCAGAACCCGCGCGATGGTTTGCGGATGGGTGTTTCTGCTGGCGGCAATGTTGGCGAACGTCTGATGGCAATTGGTGCGCGGAACTACGGTGATATCCGCGAAACCGCGACCGATTGGCTGGGCCGCGTTGAGATTGCAGGCGAACGCATTGACGACCGTCCGCGCCAATTCTCGGGCGGGATGCAGCAGCGTTTGCAGATCGCACGGAACCTCGTTACTTCGCCCCGACTGGTGTTCATGGATGAACCAACAGGTGGTCTGGATGTGTCTGTGCAGGCGCGTCTCTTGGACCTTCTGCGGGGGCTCGTGCGTGACATGGGGCTTTCTGTGATTATCGTGACCCATGACCTTGCGGTAGCCCGCCTTTTGGCCGACCGTTTGATGGTAATGAAGGATGGCCACGTGATCGAACACGGGCTGACCGATCAGGTGCTCGATGATCCGCAGGCCGCCTATACCCAACTTCTTGTTTCTTCCGTCTTGCAGGTGTGACCATGATCGAGATCGAAAACCTCTCAAAAAGCTTCACCCTGCATAATCAAGGGGGCGCAGTCATTCCTGTCATGGCTGGTGCTCACCTGCGGGTCGAACCTGGGGAATGTGTGGCGCTCACGGGTCAATCGGGCGCTGGTAAATCTACGCTTATGCGGATGATTTACGGGAACTACCTCGCAGCCTCTGGTTCGATCCGTATTGGAGGCGTTGATGTGGCCACCGCCACCCCGCGCGAGATCATTCGCCTGCGCCGTGAAACGCTAGGATATGTCAGCCAGTTCCTTCGCGTGGTACCTCGTGTGCCGACCCGCACGGTGGTCGCAGAGCCGTTGTTGGCCTTGGGCAAACCCGAAGGTGAGGCACATGCACGGGCTGAGGAGTTGCTCACGATGCTCAATATCCCCGAACGGCTCTGGTCACTCTCGCCCACGACGTTTTCGGGGGGGGAACAGCAGCGCGTAAATATCGCACGTGGCTTTGCCCATGAATATCCTGCGATGCTCCTTGATGAACCGACGGCCAGTTTGGATGCGCGGAACCGTGATGTGGTTCTGTCGTTGATCGAGGGGGCAAAGGCGCGGGGCGCTGCCATCATCGGGATTTTCCACGATGAGGGTGCGCGGAACCAAGTTTGCGATCGTGTGGTGGACGTTACGGGTTTTACGCCAAAGGCGGCCGCATGATCATCGCTGTCGTAGGGCCATCTGGCGCGGGCAAAGATACGTTGATCTCGGGTGCTCTGTCTGCGCGGCCTGATATCCAATTCGTGCGTCGAGTGATTACCCGCCCGACTGAAGCGGGAAGCGAAGATTTCGAAGGCGTGACCTTTGATGAATTTGCTGCGCGGAAGGCTGACGGAGAGTTCGCCCTCGATTGGGATGCGCATGGCCTATGCTACGGCATCCCAAAGGATCAGACGACGGCTCCCCTCGTGATGTTCAACGGATCGCGTCAGGCGCTGGGCCTCGCAACGTCTGTTTTCCCTGATCTACGGGTCATCGTCGTGACAGCCCCTGATCATATTCTCGCTGACCGCCTTTCGGCCCGTGGCCGTGAAACCCGTGCCGATATCGAAAACCGTCTCAAACGCGCAACGTTCGAATTGCCCGAGGGGATTGATGCAACGGTCGTCGTCAATGACGGCACCGAGGCCGAAGGCATTACGCGCTTCCTCGCGGCTCTTGCCGATTTCAAATGAAAATTTCCCGCGTGTCATATGGCTGTGACGCACCGATGGGATGTGACCTGTCTACGTCGACACCCGAATTCTAGGATCTTCCAAATGACCGAAACAATCCTTGCAAACGCAACTGTTGTTCTGCCCGAAACTGTGGTGGCGGGCACCGTTGTGATCCGTGATGGCGAAATCGCTGATATTAGCGAAGGGCGCTCGGTCCCGACGGGAGCGATCAACTGCGAGGGTGACCTCGTGATGCCAGGTTTGATCGAGCTGCACACCGACAACCTCGAACGCCACCTCGAGCCACGGCCCAAGGTCGACTGGCCCCATAAGGCCGCGATCATCGCTCACGATGCGGAGCTATGCTCGGTCGGGATCACCACCGTGTTCGACGCCTTGCGGGTTGGGTCGGTGACGAAGAAGTCGGGTGACTACAAAAAATACGCGCGCGAGGTTGCGACCGAGCTTTTGGATATGCGGTCCCGCAATGCCTTGCGCATTTCGCACTATATTCACCTGCGTGCGGAAACCTGTTCTGAGACGCTCATCGAAGAGTTGGACAGTTTCACCGCCGAAGACCGCGTCGGGATCGTCAGCCTGATGGACCACACACCGGGCGCACGACAGTTTCGGAACCTTGATAAGCTGAAAGAATATTATCAGGGCAAGCATGGCATGTCGGATGATGAGTTTGATGTTCACGTGTCCCATCAGTTGGCACTGAAAGAGAAATTCGGCACCGCGCATGAGGCAGCGTCCGTTGAAGGCGCACGTCGTTTGGGGGCCGTACTGGCGAGCCATGATGATACCCTTGCCGAACACGTTGTGACGTCAAAGCAATACGGTGTGACCTTTGCAGAGTTTCCGACAACGATTGAGGCAGCGCAGGCCTGCAACGATCACGGAATCGCCGTGATGATGGGGGCTCCGAACTTGATCCGTGGTGGGTCGCACTCTGGCAACGTGGCTGCGCATGTGTTGGCCGAGGCAGACCTCTTGGACATTGTGTCATCGGATTATGTCCCTGGTGCGCTTTTATCTTCGGCTTTGTTGCTGGGTGATCTTTGGGGCGATGTTGCGCGTGGTGTTCGCACTGTTACCGCCGCACCGGCCAAGGCCGTCGGTCTAACCGATCGTGGTCGCATTGAGGTTGGGAAACGCGCTGACGTGATCCGAGTAAAACGGGTTGATGGAACAGGCACCATCCACGGTGTTTGGGTAAAGGGTCAGCGCGTCGGCTGATCCATCCCGCGGCTCTCCCAATTCTCTAAGCCCCGAACATATTGCTGGCATCTACTTCGAAAAGCTGGAGTAATCGGCACCTAGTGCGAACAGTCTACAGGGGGAGCCGATGACACGGGTTTTAGCGTTTGGGGATAGTCTCACGTGGGGGCACCGCCCCGAAGATGCCGCACGACATGCGCCAGAGTATCTGTGGCCTAACATCGTTGCAGGACGCCTTGGAGTCGAAGTGATCTCTGAGGCGCTGGGCGGTCGAACGACGGCATTTGATGATCACACGGGTCCTTGTGATCGCAACGGGGCTGTGGTGCTGCCGATCCTGTTGCAGAGCCATTCGCCGCTGGACCTCGTCGTAATTATGCTCGGCACGAATGACCTAAAAACCGACGTCTGCGGATCCGCAACTGGGGCCACTGCGGGGATGAAACGCTTGGCGCAAATCATCCAGCATTATCCCTATGGCGCGTCTGGCTCTGTTCCGAAAATTCTATTCGTGGCACCTCCGCCCTGCGTGATTGGGCCAGATGGCAAAACGGGCAGCGGCCGCGATGTCGCGGAAACCCGACTGCTTGCTCCGATGTATAAAGCCGCTGCCGAGGAACTGGGCGTCGCGTTCTTTGACGCGGGCACGGTCGCGCAGGCGTCGCCGATTGATGGGGTGCATCTGGATGCAGCAAACACAGCGGCCATTGGTGACGCGCTCGTCGCACCGATCAAAGCTATTCTGGGGCTGTAACGCAAAACGAGAGGCAGGCGGATCGTTCCGTCTGTCGTCTAATCGTAATGTTGGGGGAAAAGTGGCAGCCCGTAGGGGAATCGAACCCCTCTTTCCAGGTTGAAAACCTGGCGTCCTAACCGATAGACGAACGGGCCACTCTGTGCGTGAGGCGGCTTTTACGTATTGTGTGAACCGCCCGCAAGAGGCTTTTGTAAAAAATTATTTCCCAGCGGGTGCCGCATCTTCGAGACGTAGCTGAACGCTCTGTCTGCCTTGCCAAATATTGATTTCTAACCGCCCAGCAAGGTGGAACCGTGCGCCGTTGTGTCCCTCGATCATCGGTCCGATCGGGCCATCAAACGCACCAAAGGCAATCGCATCGATTCGTGCGCCAAGCCCGTCGCCGAATGTGGCCTTTAGGTGATTTGCGCCGACTCGTTTCGCGAAATGGATTTGAACGTCTGGGAAAACGAACCGAGGGGCAGAGGCCGATGCGCCGAACGGTCCAGCCTTTTCGATCTGTTCAACCAATTCAACCGTGGCAGCACCGGGCATGAGGATCCCATCTAGCCGTAGGTCAGCGGGCCCCAAACGGTCAGCACCTTGGCGCGCCATAAGTTCGGCCAGCCGTTCCATCGCGGCGTCGAGTTTATCCCGATGCACCGTCAGGCCCGCCGCCATTTTGTGACCGCCGCCCTTGATCAGTAGCCCTTCCATCGCGAGCTTCTGGATCGACGCACCGAGGTCGATACCCGTCACCGAACGGCCTGAACCTTTGCCAATGTCGCCGTCAAAACCAATCACGATGGACGGCCGGTTGGTGGTTTCCTTGAGACGGCTTGCCACGATGCCGACGACGCCCGGATGCCAACCTTCGCCCGCGGCCCAAACCAGAGGGCTATCAAACCCTCGCTCTTCGGCCTGCAAAAGCGCCAGATCACGCACTTCGTTTTCGATTTCGCGGCGTTCGCGGTTCAACTGGTCCAGTTGTTTGGCAAGGCTTTCGGCCTCACGTGGGTCATCTGTCGCCAAAAGGCGCGCGCCCAAATCAGCAGCACCAATGCGACCGCCCGCGTTGACGCGAGGGCCGAGAAGAAAACCGAGGTGATAGGACGTCGGCGCGCTGTCCATACCAGCGACATCCGCCAATGCTGTTAGGCCGATGCGGTCGCGTTGCGCCATGACGGAGAGGCCTTGACGCACGAACGCACGGTTCACGCCGATCAGCGGGGCCACGTCCGCAACCGTTGCCAATGCGACGAGGTCTAGGAATGACATCAGGTTTGGCCCAGTCACGCCCTTTGCCCGTAGACGGCGGTTCACATCGACGAGCATCATAAAGACGACGCCCGCCGCACAGAGATGGGCGAGTTCGCCTGTTTCATCTTGGCGGTTGGGGTTCACGACGGCAACGCAGTCGGGCAGAGTTTCAGCGCCCAAGTGATGGTCGAGGACCATCACATCCGCGCCCTTTGCGGCGGCAATGGGACCATGCGAGAGGGTGCCGCAGTCAACGCAAATGATCAGGTCGTGATCTTTGGCGAGCGCTTCCATTGCGGGCTCATTAGGGCCATAGCCCTCATCAATGCGGTCGGGAATATAGAGCGTCGCTCGGTGTCCCATAGCCTTTAGCCATGTTAGCAGAAGCGCGGCAGAGGTGCCGCCATCCACGTCGTAATCCGCAAAAACGGCAATCTTTTCGCGGCGGTCAAGCGCGGTGATAAAGCGTTCGGACGCCTTTTCCATGTCGAGCAAGGTCAGCGGATCGGGGAGAAGATCCCGCAACGTCGGCGCAAGAAAACTGTCAGCTTCATGCGGTTCAACGCCACGGCGTGCCAATGTCCGACAAACCGGCGCGGGCAGGCCTGTCGCCTGTTCCATCGCTTCGGCAAGGCGATCTTCTTCGATGCTCGGGCCAATCCAGCGGCGGCCCGTTGCGGATTGTTCGACGTTGAGAAATGCTTTCATGCCTCGCTTATCGCCCAGAGAGCAAAGCGGCGCAATGATATGAAAAGGGCCAGAGCGATGCTCTGGCCCGATCAGGATTTAGATGGGGTTGGTGTAGGTCATCCGACGCATCGAACCCGTTTTGGACCGCATCAAGATCGTTTCAGCAGTCAGATACCCTGGTTCGCGTTTGATCCCAGCCAAGAGGCTGCCGTCGGTCACACCTGTCGCTGCAAAGATCACGTCGCCTTTGACCAGATCATCGCGGGTATAGACGCGGTCAAAGTTGGTGATGCCAGCTTTGGCAGCGCGGCCACGTTCGTCGTCATTGCGGAACAACAGTTTGCCAAAGAACTGGCCGCCCATGCATTTCAGCGCCGCAGCAGCGAGAACTCCCTCGGGTGCGCCGCCAGAACCCATATACATGTCGATGCCTGTTTTTTCAGGTTCGGCACAGTGCATAACGCCCGCAACGTCACCATCGGTGATCAGGCGGATCGCTGCGCCTGTAGTGCGCAGTTCAGCAATCATTTCGTCATGGCGCGGACGTTCGAGAACGCAAACGGTGATGTCTTCGGTCGAACAGCCTTTGGCGGCGGCCAGTGCGGAAACGCGCTCGGATGGGGACATGTCCATGGTCACGACGCCCGCTTTGTAACCCGGTCCAATGGCGAGCTTTTCCATGTAGACGTCAGGGGCGTGCAGCATCGAGCCGCGCGGACCCATCGCAATGACGGTCAGGGCATTGGGCATATCTTTTGCCGTAAGGGTCGTGCCTTCGAGTGGGTCAAGCGCGATATCTACAGCGGGGCCTTCGCCCGTGCCCACTTCCTCGCCGATGTAGAGCATTGGCGCTTCGTCACGTTCGCCTTCACCGATGACGACGACGCCTTTGATGTCGAGTTTGTTCAGCTGATCCCGCATCGCGTTTACGGCAGCTTGGTCGGCAGCTTTTTCGTCACCACGCCCGATCAGTTTCGCCGATGCGAGAGCCGCAGCCTCAGATACGCGGGCAAGCCCGAGCGAAAGCATACGGTCGTGGAATTCAGTGGTCTGCGACATGTCAAAAGTCCTCAAGTAACATTCGGGTGCATCTACGCAGGGCAAGCCTATGGGGGCAAGGCTGTGGGCGCTAACAGTTTTTCCCTAAAATCGCTTTGGTTCAAAATTTCTTTTCTCTGATACCAAAAAGGCAGGGTTTTCACCCTGCCTTTGACATTTTGCACTGAAATTAGGGATCAGACCTGTTCGATCCGTAGGGCGACGGGTGCCCCCGAAACGACGCCTGTCGCGGCAAAGCCTTCGATCGCCTGATCGACAGCCTGACGGGTGGTTTTGTGGGTGACAATCACGACAGGAGCGTGGGTGCCATCATGGTCGTGTTGGCGCATGCGGTGGATAGATACACCCGCGTCGCCCAATACGCTCGCCACTTTTGCCATCGCGCCAGGTTTGTCCAAGAGCGACAGGCGGAGGTAGTAGGGCGCAGGGATCGCGGCGCGTGCAGATTTCGCACAGCGCAGTGTGTTCGCAGGTTGCCCAAACGTCGGGAGGCGCAGGCCACGTGCAATATCACAAACATCACCCATTACCGCGCTCGCAGTCGGGCCTTCGCCAGCACCAGCACCGCGAAGGACGATTTGTCCAACAGCGTCACCTTCGAGTACGACCATATTCGTGCCGCCAACCAACTGCCCCAAGGGCGAGGTCGCGGGCACGAGGCAAGGCGACATGCGTTGTTCAAGGCCGCGACCTGTCATCTGGGTAACGCCCAGAAGTTTGATCTTGTAGCCCATGTCGGCAGCATTGCGGATGTCTTCGATGGTGATCGCGCCGATCCCTTCGAGTTCGACACCGTCAAAATCAACCTGTGTTCCAAAGGCGATGGCCGAAAGGATCGACAGTTTGTGACCCGCATCAATGCCGCCAACGTCCAAATTCGGATCGGCTTCGAGGTAGCCCAGACCATCCGCTTCGGCAAAGGCCTCTTCGTACGAGAGGCCGGCGTCTTCCATGCGGGTAAGAATGTAGTTGCAGGTGCCGTTCATGACCCCCATCACGCGGGTCACGCCGTTTGCAGCCAAACCTTCGGTCAGGGCTTTAATCACAGGGATGCCGCCTGCGACGGCGGCCTCATAGCGCACGACGCAGCCATTGGCTTCGGCTTGTTCTGCGATGGACTGGCCGTGATGTGCCAGCAACGCCTTGTTGGCGGTGACGACATCTTTGCCAGCGGCAATCGCTGCCTCAATGGATGCTTTTGCGGGACCATTTTCACCGCCCATGAGTTCGACATAAACGTCGACGTCGTCGCGAGTAGCGAGAGCGACAGGATCGTCTTCCCACGCGTAGCCTGATAGATCGACGCCGCGATCTTTGTCTTTGGACCTTGCACTTACAGCGCTGATCACAATCGTTTTCCCAGTGCGCTGGGCCAGAAGTGCCGCCTGTTTTTCGACGATGCGGATGACGCCAACACCGACCGTTCCGAGACCGGCAATACCAAGGCGAAGGGTGTCAGACATATGGGATTCCGCTTTTTGTATTTTGAACACCCCGCTGTTACCGCGTCCTTGCGGTCACTGCAACGCGCAGGTGCTATTGAACTGCGCTGTTACGCAATTGTTCGGCCCGATTTTGCAGAACGGTTGCGCGAAGGGCTAGGTCATCGGCCATTTCTGCGGCGGTTTGGTCATCGCCCATCGTGCCAAATGTCTCGAACGGAACAAAGTCGGGGAAAGCCGCTTTGGCCGCGGCGGGATCGATGGCCTTTTCCAGCGCGGGAAAGGTTGCGCAGGCAGGCAAAAGCACCAAAAGCGAAAGGAGTACGAGGCGCATGACCAATCCAACGGTTTGTGATCTTCGAACCTTACCTCTGGTTGCATTTGAGGGGCAAGGTCAGATCAGGCTTTTCAAATGAACATTTGTTCAGTTAATGTTGGCGAATGGCGCGCAAACAAGGCTCACATTCAGACATTACTGGACCCAAGGTTCGGGAGGCGGCGCTCAAGCTGATCGCGCAGCATGGCTATGCGGCTGTGTCGATGCGCCAGATCGCAGCTGAGGTCGGTGTGCAAGCTGGCGCACTGTACAAT
The DNA here is from genome assembly GCF_023253315.1 of Aestuarium sp. NCBI lineage: Bacteria > Pseudomonadati > Pseudomonadota > Alphaproteobacteria > Rhodobacterales > Paracoccaceae > Aestuarium > Aestuarium sp. The sequence continues at coordinate 132,503 of NZ_JALRGW010000003.1, read as the reverse complement.
TACACCGCCGACAAACAGAGCCTTTTGTTCGATATCGTGCTGGATCACATGGACGATCTGGTGGAGGCGCTGAAAGACGTTGATCTTTCTGGGCCGCCTTGGGCCGCGCTCGAGGCGTTTATTCGTTTTCACATCCTGTTCCACGTTCCGCGTGTTGAGCAGGTTTTCATTTCCTACATGGAATTGCGGAACCTCGATCCTGACAACTTTGCCGTGATCGAAGGGCGTCGTCGTGACTACGAACAGATCCTCGCGGGTATCCTGAAGGCGGGCAAGGAAAGCGGTTATTTCATGATCACCGACCCGCGTATTACCTCTATCGCGTTGATCGGCATGTTGACCGCAATCCCGCAATGGTATCGCGAAGGCGGGCGTTTGCCGCTGAGCGAGATCGAAGAGATTTATTGGGGTATTGTGCGTCGGTCAGTAACGGCCTGACCGACGCATCCCCGCATCAGTGGGCGGGTTTGATGAAGGTGCCATTGCGCAAATCTGCGATGGCCTGACGGATTTCTTCCTTGGTGTTCATCACGATCGGGCCGTGCCATGCGACAGGTTCTTCGATTGGTGCGCCAGAGATCAGCAAGAACCGAATACCTTCTTCGCCTGCCTGCACAGTCACTTCGTCACCAGTGCCAAAGCGGATCAAGGTGCGGTTACCTGACATGTCTCGGATGTTCACCTCCTCGCCCATCACCTCTTTTTCGAGGAGGACCCCTTCGGGTTTTGACGCATCCGCAAACGCGCCAGCACCTTGGAATACATAGGCAAATGCGCGGCGATAGGTGTCGACCTTAAACGTTTTGCGGACACCTGCGGGCACAAAAATATCCAGATACTGCGGGTCAGCCGCGATGCCATCAACAGGGCCGCGTTTGCCCCAGAATTCACCGATGATGACTTTGACGCGGGTGCCATCGTCGTCGATGATTTCGGGGATTTCTTTGCCTTTAACGTCCTGATAGCGGGGCGCGGTCATCTTGAGGTGACTCGGCAGGTTCGCCCAAAGCTGGAAGCCATGCATTTGGCCCGCGATGTTCCCCTTCGGCATCTCTTGGTGGAGGATGCCCGATCCAGCGGTCATCCATTGAACATCACCAGCGCCCAAAGTGCCTGTGTTCCCGAGGCTGTCGCCATGTTCAACGGTGCCGTTCAGAACGTAGGTGATCGTTTCGATGCCGCGGTGGGGGTGCCATGGAAAACCGCGGATATAATCATCCGGATGATCGCCACGAAAATCATCGAACATCAAAAACGGGTCGAGCTCGCTCGGGTCTTGGAAACCAAAAGCGCGGTGAAGTCGAACGCCCGCACCTTCCATATGGGGTGTCGCGCGACGGGCTTCGAGGGTGGGTCTGATGGACATGATGTATCTCCTTTGAGCAAGAGTTAGTCCCGCTCAGAGCATCCATCAATCTGTCAGAGCCACTCCGCTTTGCACAGGCCCCCTGCGCCAATTAGCAGGTCGCTGTCGTCACGCCGCCGTTCTCTTGGGAATTCCAGCAAAGCTGAGCTGAGTTAAAACGGGGACGTGTCACGATCAGGTTCTCGAACTCAAAAGCGCTGAGGCCAACGCTGAACATCGGCTCGTAGCTAAGCCAGTTCTGCAGGACGATGATAACCTCGTTGTTGGGCATCACGGGCAATTTGTCCAAAATGTCAGCCAGACCCGCATTGGTGAGCGTGCCTGCACCACCGCGACCTTGGGACCAACGGACGTCATAGCCGTTGTCGTCGGTATATCGAACAACGCTCAACCTTAGCTTTGACGGGTGGTTAGACGAGGTTAAGAACTCGTGCAGATTATACAACGAAGTCATGTAGTTAGGTGTGATATAGCCCGTCTCACGGCTCACCTGATCGCTGATTGTGTAAGCGGCCTTGTTCGTTGTGCTCTGAATGCGGAAGGCATCAAAATATACAAACGTTGCAAGGTAAGCCCAGCACAGGATCGGAAAGATCAGGACGGTCTCGATCGCCATGCTGCCACGTTCGTCATCGCGGAACCGACGGAAAATATGGGACATGTTCATGGTTCCCTCACGAATGCAGAGCGCGACACGAGTGCGTATTCATTGCCAGTTTCGCGTGGGATTTGTGCGCCCAGGCCAAGTGTCGGGAATACCGGATCAAACAGAGCGCAGGCCCGAACGACGACCATTTGGTTGGCGCCACCTTGTTGGAAGGCAACCAGAGGCGCGGCTGGGTCATTGCGGTCGATACAATCCGCCGCGGCAGGAATGTTGGTCCAATTCAGCAGATCAACGCGACGCATCTCGATCTTCAACGCATCGGCGCAGTTCGGAATAATTCCCGCGTTGTTGCAAATCGCATTCTTCAACCTGTCGTGGGTGACGGGCGACATAGCCCCGATCCGCACGTCACGCATGGCCATTTCTAGCCCACGTTCAAGCATGACTTGGCGGGTCATCAACATGCCGGATTCAAACGCTGATAACAAAAGAACGATATAGACAGGAAAAATAAGCGCGAATTCAACTGTAGCTGTCCCACGGTCATCCCGTGCGAACCGCGAAAGCGGGCGCATCAGTCCAGACCAGAGATTTTGAAGCAGTTGTTTCATTAGTGTGTAAGCTTTAGGTTGTTGATTTGGGTCGCGATTGCAGAGAACGCGTGCGAAATTTCGATGCCGTCCACGTCAAAGAAGTGGCTGGGTGAGGTCGCACAATCGGCCAAGACCTGATTGCCGACGGGGTCTGGGATCTCAAAGCCGATGGTCCAGATCACGATACCTTGGGCTTTGGCGGCGTCGCAGATGTCGTCCATCAACTCGTTGCCGAGCGAACGGTTGTATTTCAGGTAGGAATATTGACCGTGTTTCCAGCTCGATACGTAGTTGTCGAGGTACCAGTTAAAGTTATAGCGGCTCCAGTGTGCGTAATCGCTGTCAGAGTCATAGGCCCAGCTTTGGATACGGCTGGATGTTGAGTTTTCGCCGTCGGTCATCAGAATGATGAACTTAACCGTTTCGGTGTCGGTGTAAGACGCTGGGCGACCGGCAAAGTTGCTGTCTACTTTGTTGCTGCCCACCAAGCTGGTCAGCAAAGGTCGGGTCGATGGGTCGAGCAGCGCAGCACCCCATTTCAGGCCCAAAAAGATCGACGTACCAGCGCGGCCTCTGAGGTTGTTAATCTGCGTCACCAGCTCGGTGCGGTTGGATTCCCATGGGTTGATCCGTTCGTAGTCCCAGCGCGGACATACGGTTTCAGAGAGGTCGTTCCCGTAGCGATAGCTGCCGTTATAGTTCCACTGGAAATACTGCATCTGATCATAACGCTCAGTCAGGCTCAGCGATGTGCTGGTGAACTCGTCGTTGTCGAATTCGATGCAGTGCGAATAGTTGTGAACCTTGCGGACGTTCAGCAAGTTGAACAGGTCTGGCCCAGGGTTCACATGTTCGGAATAGGGGATCAGCGACACGGATACGAGGTCTTCGTTTCCGTCCTTTAGAACGGTGTTTACGAACTCAGTCGCCGCCGTGTGCAAGTTGGTCATGCGGTTGTTGCTCTCCATCGAACCCGAGATGTCGAGGACGAGCGAAATTTCTACTTTGGATACACGTTCTTCGGCGACAGAAGTGGCAGGAACGGTCATCGATTCATGCACGGTCGCGTCGGCATCCAGAATCTTAGCAAGGCCAGAGAACATCATCGGGACCGTCGCTTGCGCAACGGCGGACACTTCGCGGAAGTTCAGTCCCTCGGTCACGGTTGGCGTGCCTTGAAGGGCGTCACCCAGACCTGCCTTGTCCATGTAGTCTTGGACCACTTGTTCACGCGGCAGAGTTTGGCCGAGGTCAGCAGCGGCCAGAACCGCGCGGTCAAGCGTGCCCTGCATGCGGGTGCGCGTCGATTCAATACGCATAAAGTCTACGGCCATGCCAGTCACGAGAAGCATCAAGATCAGCATGAAAACCGCGAAAATGACCATGGTGCCATCTTCACGGGTTTGGAATTTACGCAGGTGGCGAGCGATGCGAGATGCAATCGTCTGCGTCTGTGTTTCCAATGTCTTCATTATTGACCGACCTTTCGGGGGCTTCACTGCTTTTTGGTGGGAGTACCACCTCCGTTGGCTCTCTTTATATCCTTTAGAGAGTGGCAGAATTTGGGCAGCAACTGGCCACTTTTGGTCCTATTGTGTGGTCAGGGTGGACGGTTGGGTCTCTGAACGCCCTTTGTTTCCTGATTATCGATGGAAATGCGGCGGTCGGCGGGCAAACCGACGTGCTGCGCGCTAAGTGCAGGCGCGTTTAGTCGATAGTTCATATGAGTGAGTCGCAATAAATGAGTCGCGTCACCGGGCTGGTGAGTGCGATCCCCGTCAAAAGCGGGCATTTGTGGCGGCCAGATTTGTGCAAATTCGTAAACAAACGGATAACGCCGTCGGAAAACTTACCCCCAACCTTCTGCGTCCGACCGCTGGACTTGCGCGGGTCCAGCGCCGATATTGGCCTTATGAGTCTGCCCCCTGGTTTTTTGGATGAATTGCGCACACGCCTGTCGCTGACCCAAGTGGTTGGCCGCAAAGTGATGTGGGACAATAAGAAGTCCAATCCAGGCAAGGGCGACATGTGGGCACCCTGTCCCTTTCACCAAGAAAAGAGCGCGTCGTTTCACGTCGATGACCGCAAGGGCTATTACTACTGCTTTGGGTGCCACGCCAAAGGCGACGCGATTTCGTTTGTTCGTGAAACGGAAAACGTCAGCTTCATGGAGGCCATCGAGATTTTGGCCCGTGAAGCTGGGTTGCCGATGCCAGAACGTGACCCGCGTGCTCAGGTAAAAGCGGACCATCGAACCCAATTGGCCGAGGTCATGGAAGAAGCGGTAAAGTTCTACCGCCTTCAATTACGAACGGGTGCTGCCGCCGAGGCGCGTGCCTATTTGACGAAACGTGGGCTGTCTGAGGCTGCACAGGAGCGTTGGGAAATAGGCTTTGCACCGCAAGGGTGGCAAAACCTATTCGATGCGATGTCCGCCAAAGGGATTTCGCCCGATTTGCTGATCGGCGCGGGGCTCGCCAAACCCTCCGACAAAGGCAAAGCGCCCTATGACGTTTTCCGTCATCGGATCATGTTCCCGATCCGCGATGTGCGCGGGCGTGCCATTGCCTTTGGTGGTCGGGCGATGGACCCCAACGACAACGCCAAATACCTCAACAGTCCAGAGACGGATTTGTTCGACAAAGGGCGCAATCTGTTTAACCACAAGAACGCCCGCGAGGCCTCGGGCAAGGGGCAGCCGCTGATCGTTGCCGAAGGCTATATGGATGTGATTGCGCTGTCCGAGGCTGGTTTCACTGGGGCCGTGGCCCCGTTGGGCACCGCTGTGACGGATCACCAGTTACAACTCATGTGGCGCATGGCGGACGAGCCGATCATTGCCCTTGATGGTGATACGGCAGGTATTCGTGCTGCGATGCGCGTGATTGATCTTGCGCTTCCTGTGCTTGAGGCGGGTAAATCACTGCGGTTCGCCGTGATGCCTGACGGGATGGACCCTGATGATCTGATCCGCGCCAAAGGGGCAGGGGCCGTTCAAAAGGTGCTGGACGGTGCCATGCCGATGGTGCGTTTGCTCTGGCAACGCGAAACGGATGGGAAGGTATTCGATAGTCCCGAACGTCGGGCGGCTTTGGATAAATCCCTCCGTGAAAAGATTAAACTGATCCAAGATCCGTCGATCCGTCACCATTATGGCGAAGCGATCAAAGAGCTTCGGTATGAGTTGTTTGGATCGAACAGACGGCCCGCGTTCCAGCCGCGCAAACCATGGCAGCCCGGTAAATCGGTCGTCATCGCGCCGAGCGCTTCTGCAAAACGTTCAGAGTTGGTTCAACGGGACGATCATCAAATTCACCTGCGTGAGACGGTGATCCTCGCCATTCTGATCGCCAATCCGACCGAAGTGCCCGCATTCGAGATGCAGCTTGAACGGATGGAATGTCAGGACCAGCGCAACAGAACCCTGCGGGACGCTATTTTGCGGTTAGTCGGGGAAGATGATTTGCGCGACCGCATCGAAGATCAAATTGGGGCTGGCCCCCTTGAAAGCCTCTTTGCCGAGCGCCACGTAAAGATCACCCCCGCGATTCGACGCGCTGGCGATAACGAGTTTGCGTATAACTCGGTCAAGGAAGAGTTCATGAAGCTTGAGGCCTTGCGTGGGCACTCCATGGAAATTTTGGAGGCGCAGGTTGAGATCGCTGAAGCTGAAGATAGAGAGGATTTGACGTGGCGGTTGGGTGTATCCGCGCTAGCAGTTGATCCCACAACGCAGCGTGATGTGGACGACACGACGGAAACGGTGACCGCAGACAATGGGCTGTCATTGTCAAAGGACGAACGGAACGACTTCCTCAAGGTGCTCGAATCGCTCGATCCTGCCAAATCGGGTCGTAAAAAGCCCAGAACCTAATTAATGGGTGAAAAATCGTGGCCAAGAGGTTGCGAATCACCCCGCGAAACCGTTGATTCGACTTTAACCGAATCAGCACAGACTTGCTGAACCGCTTAGGAGCATTTCATGGCCGCCAAAGATACCGACGACAACAAGGTTGACGACAAGGACGACGAGATCTCCATGGACGTTAGTCAGGCGGCGGTTAAACGGATGATCGCTGAGGCGCGCGAGCGTGGGTATATCACCTACGATCAGTTGAACGCTGTGCTCCCGCCGGATCAGGTTTCTTCTGACCAGATCGAAGACGTGATGTCGATGCTCTCTGAAATGGGGATTCAGGTCACCGAAGAAGAAGAATCAGAAGAGTCAGAGGACAACGCAGGCGGCACAGATCTGGTTGCTGTTGGTGGCAATCGTGACGTGGCTCTTTCGGGTGGTGAAACCGAAAAGTTGGACCGCACGGACGATCCTGTTCGTATGTATCTGCGCGAGATGGGCAGTGTTGAATTGCTGTCCCGCGAGGGCGAGATCGCGATTGCAAAACGGATCGAGGCTGGTCGCAACACAATGATCCTCGGGCTCTGCGAAAGCCCGTTGACATTCCAGGCGATCACCATTTGGCGCGACGAACTTCTGTCCGAAGACATTCTGCTGCGCGATGTGATCGACCTCGAGGCGACATTTGGCAACCAACTCGACGAAGACGGCGATGAGCCTGTTGTCGACACCTCGACTGTGTCGTCCGAGGCTGGTTCGAAAGAAAAAGAAGAAGAATACGATGCGGACGGTAACCCGATCCGCTCTGACGACGATGACGATGATGATGAACAGGCCAACATGTCGCTGGCCGCGATGGAAACCGCGCTCAAACCGCGTGTCCTCGAAACGTTGGAAATCATCGCACGCGACTTTGCTGACCTGTCCGACATGCAAGACGCCCGTATGTCGGCGACCCTGAACGAGGATGGATCGTTCTCTGAGGCTGACGAAGATCGGTATCAGAAACTTCGCTCGGAAATCGTTGAACTAGTGAACTCGCTTCACCTTCACAACAACCGTATCGAAGCGCTGATCGACCAGCTTTACGGCATCAACCGCCGCATTATGTCGATCGACTCGAACATGGTTAAACTCGCCGACCAAGCGCGTATCAACCGCCGCGAATTCATCGACGAATATCGCGGCGCTGAACTCGATCCGACTTGGATGGATCGTATGAACGAAAAGCCGGGTCGCGGCTGGCAAATGTTCGTTGAGAAATTCACCGATAAGGTTGAAGAACTGCGTGCTGAGATGGCGCAGGTTGGCCAGTATGTTGGTGTTGATATCTCTGAATTCCGCCGCATCGTTCAGCAGGTTCAGAAGGGCGAAAAAGAAGCGCGTCAGGCCAAAAAAGAAATGGTCGAGGCGAACCTCCGTCTCGTTATCTCGATCGCGAAGAAATATACCAACCGTGGTCTTCAGTTCCTCGACCTTATTCAGGAAGGTAACATCGGCCTGATGAAAGCGGTCGATAAGTTCGAATATCGCCGTGGTTACAAGTTCTCGACCTATGCGACATGGTGGATCCGTCAGGCGATCACCCGCTCGATCGCAGACCAAGCACGCACTATCCGTATTCCAGTTCACATGATCGAAACGATCAACAAACTGGTCCGCACGGGTCGTCAGATGCTGCACGAAATTGGTCGCGAACCGACGCCAGAAGAATTGGCCGAAAAGCTGCAAATGCCGCTCGATAAGGTTCGTAAAGTGATGAAAATCGCTAAGGAACCGATTTCGCTCGAAACGCCAATTGGTGACGAAGAAGATTCGCAGCTCGGCGATTTCATTGAGGATAAGAACGCGATCCTGCCGCTGGACTCGGCTATTCAGGAAAACCTGAAAGAGACCACCACCCGCGTTCTTGCATCGCTGACCCCGCGCGAAGAGCGTGTTCTGCGTATGCGTTTCGGTATCGGTATGAACACCGACCACACTCTCGAAGAGGTTGGTCAGCAGTTCAGCGTGACCCGCGAACGTATCCGCCAGATCGAAGCCAAGGCGCTGCGGAAACTCAAACACCCGAGCCGCTCGCGCAAGCTGCGCAGCTTCTTGGATCAATAAGAACGAGGCGCCTTTCGGGGCGCCTTTTTCGTCTAAGGGGGCGATATGATCGGCGGTTTGATCCTGATTGCGCTGGGCATCCTTGGGTTTATGGGCGTGACTCCGTGGATCATTCTACCGTTTGCTGCGGTTCTACTGACGATCTGCACGATTGGCGTTAAGTCCTACGATAGGCGCTTTTTCGTGATAAATGGCCTACGGACGGCGTTGACGGTTGTTGCCTATGGGATCGGCGCTTGGGCGCAGTCTGTGGTCTAAAAGGGGGCTATAGTTGAGCCATACTTTGTTTCAGATTTCGACCAGCGGGCAGGGCCTTTATGAATTCACGCGGGACGTAAAGCGCTGGTGCCATGGTCAAGGTGATGGGCTTCTGACGCTCTTTGTTCAGCACACCTCCTGTTCGCTCTTGATCCAAGAGAACGCCGACCCCGAAGTGCAAACGGACCTCAAAGCGTTCTTCGCGCGTTTGGTGCCGCCGACAACTCATCCGTCGATGTCTTACCTTACGCATACCTATGAGGGCCCCGACGACATGCCTGCGCATATCAAGGCGGCCTTGATGCCTGTCTCGATCAGCATTCCAGTTATCGCAGGCGTGCCGATGTTGGGTACGTGGCAGGGGATTTATCTGTTTGAGCATCGGGATCGGCCCCATGATCGTCGCGTTGTTGCGCAATTCTTGGGTGAGTCCTAATCGCCACATCATCTGGTGTGTCCAAATTGACTCTACCCAAATCTAGTTATCGGTCCTATAGTGCCTGTGGATAACTAGGGATTAACCCTAGAATGAGCGGTAAGAGGACAGGCCCATGCGTTGCCCGTTTTGTGGAAACGTCGACACTCAAGTAAAAGATAGCCGACCGGCAGAGGATCACGTTGCGATCCGTCGTCGGCGGTTCTGCCCAGCCTGCGGCGGGCGTTTTACCACCTATGAACGCGTGCAGCTGCGCGATCTCGTCGTCATCAAATCCAACGGTCGCCGTGAGGACTTTGATCGCGATAAACTAGAACGTTCGATCCGTATCGCGCTGCAGAAACGCCCAGTTGAGCCTGAACGTATGGACCAGATGATCTCTGGCATCGTGCGCCGACTGGAGAGCATGGGCGAGACAGACATTTCGTCGAAAATCATCGGCGAGATCGTTATGGAAAGCCTCGCGCGGATCGACACGGTCGCTTACGTGCGTTTTGCTAGCGTTTACAAGAACTTCCAGGCTGCGGACGACTTTGACAAGTTCATCGACGAACTGCGTCCTGCGACTTCGCCTGAAAAGTGACGCCAGATAACGACGAAAGATACATGCGTCTCGCGCTGTCCTTGGGGCGGCGTGGGATGGGGCGTGTCTGGCCGAACCCCGCGGTCGGATGCGTTCTGGTAAATGACGGCATAATCGTTGGTCGTGGTCGCACTGCTGATGGCGGTCGGCCTCATGCAGAAACCGTTGCCATCGCCCAAGCGGGCCACAGGGCACGCGGCGCGACCGCCTATGTCAGCCTAGAGCCCTGCGCACATCACGGTAAAACGCCGCCTTGCGCGAACGCCTTGGTTGAGGCGGGGATCACGCGAGTTGTCGTTGCCTGCACTGATCCTGACCCTCGTGTCGCGGGTCGCGGAATAGATATTCTAAAATCAGCTGGGATCGACGTCACAACGGGCATTTGTGAGGCTGAGGCCCGCCGTGATCATGCCGGGTTCTTTAGCAGAATTACTCAATCGAGACCGTGGGTTACGCTGAAACTGGCCTGCACGCTGGATGGACGCATTGCGACGGCAACGGGTGAGAGTAAGTGGATCACTGGTCCCGAGGCCCGTCGGATGGTGCATGCACAACGCGCGCGGCATGATGCGGTGATGGTTGGGGCAGGGACGGTCCGCGCTGATGATCCATCTTTGACCGTTCGGGATATGGGCGTGTCGGTTCAGCCTGTCCGCGTCGTGGTTTCGCGACGTATGGATCTGCCAGACGATTGTGACCTGACCCGCACCGCGAAGGATATTCCTGTATGGCTGTGCCACGGAGAAGACGCCACATCGCGGCTTGCCCCGTGGCATGATGCGGGCGTGAAGATGTTGCCGTGCAAGGTTGAACAGGGGCGGGTATCCGTGACGTCGGCTCTTTCCGCACTGGCCGAAAACGGATTGACCCGCGTGTTCTGCGAAGGGGGCGGCACCTTGGCCGCGTCGCTGTTGTTAGCGGATGTGGTCGACGAGTTAATCGTCTTTTCTGCGGGTATGGGCATCGGTGCTGAAGGCATGCCAGCTTTGGCGGCAATGGGTATTGATAGCCTGTCAGATGCCCCGCGCTTTGACTTGATCGAAGTGACCCAAGTTGGCGCTGACGTCATGAGTCGCTGGTCGCGTCGGGCTTAGCGCCACAAATGCGCATAGCTCGCCAATAGCCCCTGTAATTTCGATAACGCCCTTAGACCTGCGCTGCTGGTCGTGACCGTATCGTCCTTGATGCGGTCGAGGGCAACCTCGACAGGGCAGGGGCGTCCTGTCACGGGATCGAAATAGCGGGGGTAGTCGATCAGGCAGCAATGGACAAAGGTTGCCAAGTCGGGGCGCGCAATGCGGTGCGCGACAGGCATTCCGCGATCTTGGGTAAGGCCCCAGCTTGCATAAAATGGCTGGCCAAATGTGACGACGCGTTTGCCTCTTAGCAATGCCTCGAACCCGAGCGTGGAGGTCATGGTCCAAACCTCATCTACGGCTTCAATCGCGGTCACGGCGTCGATACCAGATAGAACCACATCAGCAAAATCTTTGGCGTCTGAAACCTGCCCAACGCGCAATCCCGCCTCCACATCTGGATGCGGTTTATAGAGGATCACCGCGTCAGGATTGGCAGCACGCACGGCGCTCAGTAAAGCGCGATTGGTGTTGATGTCGCCCGCGCCCAATCGAATTGATGCGTCGTCTTCGACCTGTCCAGGGACAAGGATGCGCCGTCCAGCGGGTAGGTCAGCGGGCAGCGCAGTGCCGTTCAAATTATATTTGCTGACACCGTCAGAGGTGAGCCGCGCGATGAGGGCGTCAGCGCGTCGGCGCTGGTCGTCATTTAGAGCGGTCGTATTAATAATGGCATCGAGCCGCGATGGACGGCTCGGATCATAGTAAATCCCCTGATCATCCAGAACGAGGCTGAGCGGGGGGGTAAGGGCCGCGCCCAGTCCACGGGACCGAATGAAACCATCCTCGACACGCACAGCGCCTGCAGCGTCTAAGTCGGGAGTGGTTTTCCCTGCCCAGACCATCAGCGGACGGCCTGATTTTTGTGCCGCACGGACAGGGGCTTTGGAATTGAAGATCAATGGCTTGTGCAGACCAAATGCCTTCTGCAGCGGCCCGCGTTTCCATAGGCGCATACCTGCCGCGACCCAGCCTTGACCATCTTCGCGATAGGCGCGAACTTCGGCTTCCAGCGTGGTCAGGGCATCTTCAAACGAACAAAGCCGATTGCGGTAGGGATCAAACCAAATCGGATAAAGGATCATGGCCACGGCAAAAAGCTGTGCCCGCGTGAGGCGCCTTTGCCTGCGATACAGCGGCGTGTGATCGTCTGTCAGGCCCCAACCTGCATAGAACGGCTGACCAAAGACTTGCGGGCGGTGACCCGCCATGATCGCCTCGAACCCAAGCTGTGAGGACACAGTGTAAACGGCGATCGCTCCATCCAGCAGCGCCCATGGCGAAACGGGCGCGTCGTATAGCTCCATCCCGTCCCGGCAATCGTCGGGACGGAAGTGTCCACCCCGATGCCCTGCCGCAGTTTCTGGGTGGGTCTTAATGACGATGCGCGCGTTGGGGTGATCTTCGCGGGCCTGAAACAACATCTCTTGGAACGTGTGACGGTTCGCGCGGCTGGCAGTAACACTTGCGTCGCCTGCGGTCTGATCAATGACCAGAACATAGCCTGGCTCTGGCGCAGAGAGTGTTACATCGAAAGCGTTGTACTTCGACAGTTCATTCCCGCGTATCCGCTCGATCCCCGCCCTTGCACGGTTCAATAAGGCCGTGTCATCGAGGGGATGTTCCGCCAAAATCCGTTCCAGCCGAGAAGGCTGTTCGGGATCAAAGTGAATTCCGAGGTCATCAATGCAGAGGCCGAGCGGCGGTTCGCCGTCTCGACCAGGGTGGATTGAGCGCAGGAACGCATCCTCAACACGGATGATGGGAGTATCTGTGCGGGCAGCAATGGCCTCGCCACGCGGGGCAGTTGGGCTTTGCCCCCAGACGCCGACCAGATCACCCTCTGACGGTTTGCCGAGGCTGATGTCGTAACCTGCCAACTGCAGAATACGCCTGACGCGTTTTTGGGTGAGAAACCCGCCGTTGTAGACAAAAAGCCGCCGCAAGGTGTCCCCTGCGGCGGCGGGTGTCCAATCGGGCGCGTGCATTACTGCGTGAACGCAGAGCGCGCGGTGTCGGCTGCGGTGAGCGAGCCAGTCGCTGCCGCAATAGCCTTGTTGAACTGAACGAACGGCGCTTCGGTGACGTAAACGGTGTCGCCATCGCGGATCGCAAAGTCGCGGGCCATGAACATGCCATTCGGTTGTGTCAGATCTAGCACGTAGACGACACGCTGGGTGCCGATCAAATCGGTCCGAGCCAAAAGCTGGTTCGCGATTTCGGCGGGTTCGTTGCGGAACACAAAGACGCCAGTTGGGTCGGCTGCAGCAGTTTGCAAGCCGCCAACCGTCGCCAAGGCCTCAATCGCAGAGATCGCTTTGGATTCGAACGGAACACGGCTTTGCGCGCCAGTTGCTCCAAGTGCGGTAAAGGTTCGGCTGTCTTCTTTGACGTAAATCTGATCGCCTGCGCGCAACGCGATGTCCGCAGCTGGGTGATCAAAGAGGTCTTCGTACCAGATGGTTCCGCTCGCTTCGCCGCGGATCACGGTGATCTGCGCGATTTCTGGTTCGATGGCTACGCCGCCAGCGGCAGCGATCATCGATGAGAGGGTGCGAGTTGGGCGTTCAATCGGATAGACGCCTTGGCCACCGATGCGGCCTGAAACGGTCACAGTTGCACCGTCACCAGCCAAACGACGCACCTGAACTTGCGGTTCGGGGGTTTGCTCTGCGAGCTTTTCGGTGATGATCTGGCGAATACGCTCGGGCGAGTTGCCAGCAGCGCGAACGCGGCCCGCGTAGGGCACGTAAATGAACCCAGCGCCATCAACTTGAAGCTCGTTCAGAACGGTTGCGTTCTGTCCTTGGGGCACCAAAAGGCCATCATCGACGTTTTCCCAGATCGTCAGACCGAGAACATCGCCTGCGCTGATGACGTCGGACCCTAGGATCGCGGCGTTTTCAAGCGAGCTCGAAAATCCGAGCGCGGGCGAAACGCTTGCAATGCGGTTTACGCGGTCATCGACGATCAACACAAAGGCATCGCCTTCGCGCATGACGGAACCCGCGAAAATTTCAGCTTTATTCGGGCCAGAACGCGGCAAACCACAGGCTCCCAAAAGGGAACATGCGGCGATAAGTGCCGCACCTCGGGCAAGGCGCAAACTTAGGGTGCTCACTGCTCGGTCTCCTCGACCTATTATTATCTGCCTCAAGTTTTGAGAGTAAGTTACCGAAGTCTGTGAATAAAATCCAGTCTGCAACACCAAAGCGTGCAACCTGTTGCCACCCTGCCGCGAGTGGGTGGCGGGCTACTAGGGGTAGTAGTGTTTAGTTCACAATCCGCAAGGACTGCCTCGGCGCGATCTTTCCAGACCGAAGCGCATCATAAGGATCTTCGTCGTCGAGCATCATGTCCACAACCTGCCGTAGCAACTGACGGCGCCCGCGGGACGAATAAAACCCGCCGGGAATTTGGCTCGTTTCAAGTAAGAACTGACGATAATCACGGTAAGCCCGATTGTCTGGACGCCCCGGTTGCGCAAAGAAATCAGGCAGTGGCAGGGTCGAGACGAACTCTGGTTTGTCATAGACCGCGTTGCCAAAAACCTTGAGCGGGATCGACCGCCAGAGCACCTGCTGGGCGGCGGTCGAATTGACCGTCACAGCCGTGCGAGCGTGATCCAAGAGCTTTGCCAGCTTTCCACCGCGAATGTAGTGAATGCGATCCCCAACGCCGAATTCTTTGGCGATGCGGTTGATGTTCTTGCGCGTGGGCGAGCGGTCGTTTTCCAGCGGGTGTGCTTTGAACACGAGGTGGTGGTGCCGTCCCGCGCCTTGGGCAAAACCTTCGATCACGACGCGCAGGAAATCCTCCATTGATGCAAAGGGCGAATGGCGGAGGAAATTTGAGTCGTGCTCTAGCTGAAGCAGGACAAGGTGATATGGAAAGCCGCCAAATCGCACATGCGCGGTTGCAAGCATGCGATGGAGAGAAATGAACGGCATGAGCAGCAAGCGGCGCGTATACAGTATAGCTTCATGCAGCGGGCTAAGGTCACGATGGGGCGCAAACTCGCGGAACTGGCGGTTTCGGAAAATCACGAACCAGTGGTAGAGCGCCCCATAAAACACGTGCTGGCGCATGTCACCCCAATGCGCAGGCGGTTCTGGAACGTCCATGTCAGAGCGCTCAAGGTCCTGACGCATTTGGTCGATGGTCATGTCCATGAGGCGCGAATTCCCATTGGTCCCGCCGCGTTCGTAGGTGACCCAATAGGGCCGCATATAGCCCTCTTCGAAGACATGAATAGTGAGGCCCATATCCTGAGCGGCTTTCACAGCCTGCGCGTGGATGGGGCGCACATCGCCATAAAGGACGATATCGGTGATCTGATGCTCAGCGACGAGGGCTGCAAAGGTATCAGGCCAGTCAGATGGCGCGCCCGTAAATGGAATAAACCCACGGTCGCCGAACGAAAACGCGCGGTCGCCTGCGTTAAAGCCAACCCGCCACACCTCTGCCCCCGCACGACGGAGCATGAGCCCAAGCCGATGGAAGAAGGGCCCGTGAGGACCCTGCAAAAACAGGAAATGGCGGTTCGGTCTTTGGGTCACGTGAAAAAGGGTGCACTTCTATAAAATTACCTGCATCTGCGCAGATTACCCTGTGGATAAGGCATAAATAAGACCTTTTCCATGGGTGATGCTGGTCCGATGGTTTTACGAGGCTACCCTTGCCCTTGTCTGGGGCCTGATGGAACGATACCACTTGGCCAACTTTGGAAAGGCAGACCCATGTTTACTGGCATCATCACGGATATTGGCAAAGTTCTCGAACTGGAACAGCGCGGCGATTTGCGTGCGCGGATTGGGACATCTTATGACGTGGATGGTATCGACTTGGGCGCTTCGATTGCGTGCAATGGCTGCTGTTTGACGGTCGTGGCTTTGGGGCGTGAGCCACAGAACTGGTTCGACGTTGAAATCAGCGCGGAAAGCGTTGCTAAGACGAACCTTGGTGGATGGGCCGTTGGAAAACGGATCAATCTCGAACGTGCGCTCAAGGTCGGTGACGAACTGGGTGGTCATATCGTGTCGGGGCACGTGGATGGCGTGGCTGACCTGATCGCCATGACGACCGAGGGTGATAGCACGCGAATGACATTCCGCGCGCCTGAAGAGCTGGCGAAATTCATCGCGCCCAAAGGATCAGTTGCCCTGAACGGCACTTCGCTCACCGTGAACGAGGTGGATGGCGCGACCTTTGGGATCAACGTCATTCCGCATACCAAAGAGGTGACGATTTGGGGCGATGTTCAGGTTGGAGACCGTATCAACCTAGAGATCGACACGATGGCACGCTACGTGGCGCGTCTGCGGGAATGGGACTAACCGACCCGCGTTTGACCTACCGCAAAGTCTGGCCTCTGTTTCCAGCCTAACCCCTTATGATCGCCTAACAAGATCGGGAAGTACTATGTCGACCAAATTCGAAGCCGCAGGCCCAGTAGAACGGGAACTCAAAGATGCCATTTCGAGCATTGAAGAGATCATTGATGAGGCCCGCAACGGTCGGATGTTTATCCTTGTCGATCACGAAGATCGCGAGAACGAAGGCGATCTGGTGATCCCCGCGCAGATGGCAACGCCTGATGCGGTGAACTTTATGGCGACCCACGGGCGTGGCCTGATTTGCCTGACCATGACGAGCGAACGTATCGCGCAGCTTGGCCTGCCGCTCATGGCATCGACCAATTCGTCACGTCATGAAACAGCCTTCACTGTCTCGATCGAAGCGCGAGAGGGTGTGTCGACGGGCATTTCCGCAGGTGACCGTGCGCGGACGATTTCTGTGGCGATTGATGCCTCTAAAGGTCCTGCCGATATCGCGACCCCCGGTCACATTTTCCCGCTGCGTGCGCGCGATGGCGGTGTGTTGGTGCGTGCTGGTCACACAGAGGCTGCCACCGACATTTCCCGCCTTGCTGGTTTGAACCCCTCGGGCGTGATTTGTGAGATCATGAAGGAAGACGGCGAAATGGCCCGTCTGCCTGATCTGGTTGCTTTTGCGCAGAAGCATAACCTCAAGATCGGGACGATCAGCGATCTGATAGCCTATCGTCGTCGCCATGATAACCTCGTCAAACTGCGGGACGAACAGCAAATCACGTCAGAGTTCGGCGGCGATTGGACCATGCGGATTTACACCGATCAGACCCAAGGTGCAGAGCATATCGCCCTGATCAAAGGCGACATTAGCGGTGACGAGCCCGTTTTGGTGCGGATGCATTCGCTTGATCCGATGCTGGATATGGTCGGTGTCGGCCACGAGGGTCGCGCGTTCGAGTTTTCGCAGGCGATGAAAACCATTGCAGCTGAGGGGCGTGGGGCCGTTGTTTTGCTGCGTGATCTTCAAATGAAACTGGTTCCTGAGGAAGGCCAATCACCGCAAACGCTCCGCCAATATGGGCTGGGTGCACAAATTTTGTCGTCGTTGGGCCTGTCGCGTATTACACTGCTATCGAATTCGCCCCAACCCAAGGTGGTTGGCCTTGATGCCTATGGTCTAGAGATTGTCGGCACTCGCATGATTGACGGAGCAAACTGATGGCTGGCGCATCGCACTATATCCTTGATCGGCCTGAGTTCGACGACCCGATCAAGCTGCTGATCGTCGTCGCACCCTATTACAAAGACATCGCCGATGGTCTGGTCGCGGGCGCAAAGGCCGAGATTGAGGCCGCTGGTGGCACCTATGAGGTAATCGAAGTGCCAGGTGCGCTCGAAATTCCGACCGCGATCGGGATCGCCGCACGCATGTCGAACTTTGATGGATATGTCGCGCTGGGCTGTGTGATCCGTGGGGAAACCACCCATTACGATACGGTTTGTAATGATTCGAGCCGTGCCATCACTTTGCTCGGGCTTCAGGGCCACTGCATTGGGAACGGCATCCTAACAGTCGAGAATTATGAGCAAGCTGCCGTTCGGTCAGATCCTAAAGATCAAAACAAAGGAGGCGGTGCTGCCGCTGCGGCCTTGCACCTGATCGCCTTGGGCCGTAAGTGGGGCCGCGCCGGCAAGATCGGCTTCACCAACGATATATTGCTGGCCCAAAAGGCCTGAGGACTGCGCAAGCCATGAACGTTTCCAATAACGAACGCCGCAAGATGAAATCAGCCTCGCGTCTTTACGCGGTTCAGGCGCTGTTCCAAATGGAAGTTTCTGGCCAGACTGTCGAAGCGGTCGTGCGTGAATTTGCGAACTATCGGTTCGGCGAAACGATCGAGGGCGACACGCTGCAAGATGGCGACATCGAAGTCCTGCGTTCGATTGTCGACGTTGCTGTGAACGAACAGGCCAAGATCGACCAAATGACCGACCGCGCGTTGGTTGCGAAATGGCCGATTGATCGCATCGACCCGACCCTGCGTGCGTTGTTCCGTGCGGCTGGCTCTGAATTGGTGGCTGGCGATACCCCACCCAAAGTGGCCATCGTGGAATACGTTCAGGTTGCTGAGGCATTCTTTCCAGAAGGTCGCGAACCTAAATTCGTAAACGCTGTTCTGGACCACATGGCCCGCGAAGCACGCCCTGAGGCGTTCTAACAGGCGGTTCACCGCCGTTTCCTGCGACAACTCTGCTCATTTTGGCGAATCCCCTTGCAGCGCGGGGGGAAGCGACTACGTTCAGAATTGTAACGGAGGTGCGACCATGCCCAAACTTATCAAGATGTATATCACTCAGGTGATCATCGGTTTCATCGTCTCGGCGGTGTTTGTGGGTCTGCTCCTCTGGTTCAACATCGCGAACCTCGCGCATCTCGTCACCAGCTCCAAAGAGGGCCTATTGGCCGTATTCCTGCTGTGGCTGTTCAACGGCATTGTCTTTGCGGGTGTTCAGTTTGCGATCCGCATCATGAATATGAATGACGATGATGACGAACCACGTGGTGGTCTGCGTCAGCACAGCATGATCCGTGAGCCTGCTTTGGTCCGCGTGCCCGTTCAGGCGAAACGCACCTACCGTGCGCGCAATCTGCGTCACTAAATCCCGCTGCGATTAGTTTAAGGGGCGTCCGCTAGGGCGCCCTTAGTTTTTTGTGTGGGGGAAAGTGGCGAGAACCACAGCAACCGTGCACCCTTTATTCCCGAGGACCTGTTTTTACAGGTGGGCGCCAGATAACCAGGCCAGGGCAAGGACAGAGCCAGCTCCCTCGGATTTGCTTAAGGCCACTGGAATGTAAGGGCTTGCGCACGTGAAGAGCAGAAACTCGCCAAGGGTGCAGATAGTCCTCAGCCTTCCGTCAATCAAGCCCCGCAAGATGACTTGACCAATGTTCACCTATTGTTCATGTTTCCGGCATGACCCTAGAGATGCCAGATGACCGCCTGATGATGCCCGGACAATTGCTTGCCCGTGGGGTTTGTCGGCATTTGCTGACCTATGATTTCGTCACGGTCGAGGAATTGGTTCCGACCCGCGGTTTGCGCGTCGACGTTATGGCGCTGGGGCCTAAAGGCGAAATTTGGGTGGTCGAATGCAAATCCAGTCGCGCAGATTTTCAGTCCGACAACAAATGGCAGGGCTATCTGGAATGGTGTGATCGGTTCTTTTGGGCGGTCGATGCCGATTTCCCAACGGACCTTTTACCCGATGATACAGGTCTGATTATCGCTGACAGCTATGGCGGCGAAGTTGTGCGCATGGGACCCGAATCAAAGCTGGCCCCTGCGCGTCGTAAGGTCATGACCCATAAATTCGCCCGCCATGCAGCCCTGCGGCAGATGGCGGCGCGGGATCCGAAATTTAGCGCTTCTTAGACGCTGCGCGGGCAGCCATTGCGGCGGCGCGCATTTCTTCTGCGATTTCTTCTGCTTCTTCTGGTTCGAAATCCATCGGGATTTCTACACCATCCGCTTCGATGAACAAACGGACCATACCTGCGTCGGTCGGCCCGATCTGGAGATTCGCTTCGATGTCGCGTTCGGTATTGATGCCCATGGTGGCCTCCTGTCTGTCGATGGTCGTGACTATCCCAGCGAATAAGAAACTTGCAAGGGGATGTGAGAAAAAGCGGTGTTAGCCGCTTGCAATCCGTCGGCACACGGTCTAAATCCCGCGCCAGTGCCGCCTTAGCTCAGTTGGTTAGAGCGCTTGATTGTGGATCAAGAGGTCCCCCGTTCGAGCCGGGGAGGTGGTACCATCCCTTACTTCCAGTAGGTTAGCGGTCGATGGTGACAGTTTGTGCCAGCGCGTCTGTGCTACGGTCGTAAATGAGGATCGTATCCGCATCGGTCACAACAGCGTACCAGTCCGCGCCTTGGGTAAATGCGACAGCAGAAACGCCTGCGGGAAGGGTGACGCGGTCGGGTAGGGGGATCGGATCTGCGTTCAAGCGGATGACAAGCGTGCCGATAAGGACTACGAACCCCGCAATCATCACAAAGGCCATCGCCGAGACCAATCGTTTCAGATAGGTGACGAGCGGCTGGTCGCTATCGTTTTCAGGAGCCTGATCCATGGCCCATACCCTTGTATCGTTTACCATCGCGGAAAATCCGCCTCCGCGTCTTGATAAGGCGCTTTCGCGTGATGTGCCAGCAGAGGCCGATCTGAGCCGTTCGCGTCTGGGGCGTTTGATCGAAACGGGGGCTGTGACAGTCAACGGTGCGGTGGTCGAAAACCCACGATTCAAGGTCTCTGAGGGTGATGAAATCACAGTAACCGTCGAAGCGGCCATCGAGAGTGATATCGTTGGCGAAGATATTCCGCTGGTCGTGGTTTATGAGGATGACGATCTGATCGTGATTGATAAACCCGCTGGCATGGTGGTTCATCCTGCACCGGGCACGCCCAACGGTACTGTGGTTAACGCACTGATCCACCATTGCGGCGATAGCCTATCGGGTGTTGGCGGCGAAAAGCGCCCCGGTATCGTGCATCGCATCGACAAGGACACGAGCGGTCTTTTGGTTGCAGCAAAGAGCGACCGCGCCCACCATGGCCTTGCCGCGCAGTTCGAGGATCACAGCGTTAATCGGCGCTACCTCGCAATCTGCTACGGTGCGCCTGACCAGAATGACCCGCGTATCCATGGCGTCAAAGGGACGAACTTTGAACCGGGAAATATCCTCAAGGTTCAAACGTTCCTCGGTCGCCATAAAACCGACCGCCAGCGGCAAGCGGTGAGCTTTACCCAAGGCCGCCATGCGGTAACACGCGCGCGGATTATCGAATCTCTTGGCGTGCCGCCGGTGGCTGCGCTGTTGGAGTGCTGGCTGGAAACAGGCCGTACGCACCAGATTCGCGTGCACATGGCCCACGTTGGGCACTCTTTGATCGGTGATCCTGTTTATGGTGGCCGTCGCAAACTGAACGTCAAAGCCATCGGCGAAGCAGGTGCCGAGGCTGCTGCAGCATTTTCGCGTCAAGCGCTCCATGCAGCGACGTTGGGGTTTGAACATCCTGTCACAGGTGAATGGATCGAATTCGAATCCGATTTGCCCGAGGATATGCAGGCTCTTTTGACCGCTTTGGGCGGCTCATAATCGACTGAAACATCTTTCCCGACTGCGTGACTGCGCCGCTTTGCCCCTAGCAGAGCGACGGAGGCTTGCTACATTTGCGTAGAAGGATCGTTGATGACCCCTTGAATGGGGATGATAGCGCCACCATATGGATGTTAAGCCCTTAAACATCGAAGGGTTCGAGTGAATTGGGGGATTGGAATGAGTAGTTATACCAACCTGCCGGCACCGTCGCCGGAACAAGGATTAAACCGCTATATGCAGGAAATTCGGCGTTTTCCGATGCTGGAGCCAGAAGAAGAATACATGCTCGCCAAACGGTGGGTGGATCACGAAGACAGCGGTGCGGCACATAAACTTGTGACCTCGCACCTGCGCCTCGCGGCGAAAATCGCGATGGGCTACCGTGGTTATGGCCTGCCGCAAGCAGAGGTGATCTCTGAAGCGAACGTCGGTCTGATGCAGGCAGTCAAACGGTTTGACCCTGAAAAAGGCTTCCGTCTGGCGACCTACGCCATGTGGTGGATTCGTGCGTCTATTCAGGAATACATCCTGCGCTCGTGGAGCCTTGTGAAACTGGGGACAACCTCTGCGCAGAAGAAGTTGTTCTTTAACCTGCGTAAGGCAAAGAACCGCATTGGTGCGCTTGAAGAGGGTGATCTGCATCCCGACAACGTCAAACGGATCGCCACCGATCTGGGCGTGACAGAGGAAGAAGTGATTTCCATGAACCGCCGTATGTCGGGTGCTGACGCATCGCTGAACGCGACTGTCGGCACCGAGGACGGCAGTTCAACCCAATGGCAGGACTGGCTCGAAGACGAGGACGCCAATCAGGCTGTTGCTTATGAAGAGCATGATGAACTCACCGCACGTCGCGAATTGTTGGCGCAGGCAATGGAGGTCTTGAACGACCGCGAAAAAGACATCCTCGTTCAGCGCCGCCTTGCCGATGAGACAGTCACACTCGAGGATTTGTCGGCGCAATATGACGTCAGCCGCGAACGTATTCGCCAGATCGAAGTCCGCGCTTTTGAAAAGCTCCAAAAGCGGATGCAAGAACTGGCCATCGAAAAGGGTATGCTGATCCCAGCATAACCTACTGTTTCCTCCCTCGGCCTTGGCCGCACCTTGCCCTTGGGTTTGGTGCGGTCTAGGTTGTTTTTGTTAGCGCGAACAGGGAGGTCCGCAATGAAATCTGTAAAGTGGGGTATTTTGGGGGCCGCGAAATTCGCGCGCGAACACATGGCGCGGGCGATCCATGCTGCTGAGGGGGCGGAGTTCTACGCGCTCGCCACATCCAGCGCCGAGAAAGCCGCTGATTTTCAGGCCTTCAACCCGAACCTTGTGATCCATGACAGCTACGATGCGCTTCTCGCTGATCCCGAGGTCGAAGCCGTCTATATTCCGCTGCCGAACCACCTCCATGTCGAATGGACGCTCAAAGCGCTGGCTGCTGGTAAGCACGTTCTCTGCGAAAAGCCGATGGCGATGAAAGAGGCGGATTTTGACGCGATCATCGCTGCTCGTGATGCGTCGGGTCTTTTGGCTGCCGAAGCCTATATGATCGTCCACCACCCGCAATTCACCCGCGCTAAGGAACTGCTCGCCAGTGGTGTGATCGGGGATCTGATGCTCGTGGATACCGTGTTCAGCTTTAACAATGCGGAGGACACCAACAACATCCGCAACAAGCCTGAAACAGGTGGCGGTGCGTTGGGTGACATTGGTGTCTATGCCTTCGGCTCTGCCCGTTTTGTGACGGGTGAGGAACCTGTCAGCATCCGCAACGCGCATATCGTCCGCGAAAACGGCGTCGACGTGTTTACCCAAGTCATGGCCGAATTCCCGTCGTTTGCGTATCAGGGCACCGTGTCGATGCGCATGGCGAACCGTCAGCACCTCACGTTCCATGGAACCGCAGGGCATATCACCCTCACGGCACCTTTCAATGCGGGCGTCTACGATATTGCCGAACTCATCCTCGAAGCACCCACCACGGAACGCCATGTGGAGCGCTGGCCGACGGTGAACCAGTATGTGCTGCAGGTCGAAAACTTTGGTAAAACCATCCGCACAGGCGCTGCTTATCCGTGTCCGCTAGAGTTCAGCCGTGGCACGCAGGCGATGACCGATATGGTTCTGGCGGCAGAGTAACGCTTAATTCAGACGGGCGCGCAGCACGCGGAGCATGTTGCCGCCCATCACCTTTGCGATGGTGTCATCGTCCAGACCACGGTTCAAAAGCGCCGTGGTCAATGCGGGCAGTTCGGACGTATCGAACGCCGTTTCAACTGATCCGTCAAAGTCCGAACCAAGTGACACGTGATCCTCTCCCACGGCTGCAATCGCCGCGACGATCATGTCCGCGATGCCCTCGAGCGTTATGTCCCCGCAGACCACATCTGCCCAATATCCCATCCCGATCACGCCGCCCGTTTCCGCAATTTGGCGCATCAAGGCATCAGGGAAGTTACGTTTGACAGGGCAATGACCATGAAGCCCGCCGTGGCTGACCACAATTGGCACATCGGTCATGGCGAGAACATCGCGGGCAACCTGTTCGGACGAATGGGCGAGGTCGATGATCCAGCCGTCAGCCACGGCTTTCTCCACCACCTGTTTGCCAAAATCGGTAAGGCCGTGGTTCCCTGTGCCATGCAGTGACCCGCCGAGTTCGTTGTCGAAAAAATGCTGGAGACCGATTAGGCGATAGCCCGCAGCATAGAGCACATCCATGTTTACCAATTCGCCCTCTAGCGGATGCCCGCCTTCGATCCCCAAAAGGCCAGCGGTGACCTGCGACCCTGCCGCACGTTCCGCAATAACGGCATCCAGTTCGGTTTTGGTTGTCACGATGTAGAGCTGATCTGGGGCGTCTTCGGCAAAGCCGTGCAGCTTTTCGGACTGGTAGAGCGCCCGTTCTAATAGGCTGTTCCATGTGCGCGGCGGCCACAACTGCCCGATAGCCAAGAGCGTAATGTTGTCGAGCGCATCGCCCGAGTTTTCGTCGTAGTTCTGACCCGCTGGAGATTTCGTGACAGCGGTGAACATTTGGACCGCAACATTGCCTTCGGTCAGACGTGGCAGGTCAACTTGTCCATAGCTCCCACGTTCGGTCAGGTCACGGTTCCACAATAGGCTATCGGCGTGCCAATCCCCAATGATAAGGTCAGCGTGCAGTGCGGCACCTGCGTCAGACACAGGGTAGGGGGCGTGTGCAATGACGTTGTTGCGGGACTTTTCGACGTAGGCGGGCGCGAACGTAAAAAATCCTACCGCACCAACGACGATCAAAACCAGCACGACGGCCAAGAGACGTTTGATGAACCGCAGCATAAGAAAACCCTCCCCCAAGTTGCGAAGGAGGGTGCGTTAGCCAACCCATTCGCGCAAGCGAAACCTTGGGGAAACTGTTAGCCTTCCATGGCTTCCAGCTCGTCGATGAAGCCTTCGATCATCGACAGCCCCTTGTTCCAGAACGCAGGATCAGAGGCATCAAGGCCGAAGGGTTCGAGCAGTTCTTTGTGGTGCTTCGACCCGCCAGCAGACAGCATGTCGAAATACTTGTCCTTAAACGCGTCGCCCTGTTCGGTGTATGCCGTGTAGAGCGCGTTCACGAGGCTATCGCCAAAGGCGTAGGCGTAGACGTAGAACGGCGAATGCACGAAGTGCGGGATGTAGGCCCAGAAGGTCTCATACCCTGGCATGAATTCGAACACTGGGCCGAGGCTTTCGCCCTGAACGCTCATCCACAGGGCGTTGATGTCCTCTGGCGTCAGTTCGCCTTCGCGACGGGCCGCGTGGAGTTTGCATTCGAAGTCGTAGAAAGCGATCTGACGAACGACCGTGTTGATCATGTCCTCGACCTTACCCGCAAGCATCACCTTGCGTTCGGTATCATCCTTTGCGCCTGCCAGAAGTTTGCGGAAGGTCAGCATTTCACCGAACACTGATGCGGTTTCCGCAAGTGTTAGTGGCGTGTCGGATAGGAATTCGCCTTGTTTTGCCGCGAGAACCTGATGGACCCCATGACCCAGTTCATGAGCCAAAGTCATCACGTCACGTGGCTTGCCCAGATAGTTCAGCATCACATAAGGGTGCACGGTCGTTACGGTCGGGTGTGCAAATGCACCGGGGGCCTTGCCCGCTTTGACGCCAGCGTCGATCCAGCCCTTGCTAAAGAATGGTTCGGCAATGTCGGCCATGCGCGGATCAAAGGCGCCGTAGGCATCCATGACGATCTTCTCAGCTTCGTCCCATTTTACGATGCGGTCCGCTTCCATCGGGAGGGGGGCGTTGCGGTCCCAGACCTGCAGCTTGTCGAGGCCCAGCCATTTTGCCTTGAGCGCGTAGTAGCGGTGCGACAGGCGCGGGTAGGCTTCAACAACGGCGGTGCGCAGTGCTTCGACCACTTCGGGTTCGACGTGGTTTGACAGGTGCCGCGCCATCTGCGGGCTTTCAAACCCACGCCAGCGGTCGTCGATCTCTTTCTCTTTGGCGAGCGTGTTGTGAACGCGGGCAAAAGTTTTGATGTTCTCACCAAAGACCCGCGCCAATTCACGTGCGCCTTTTTCGCGCTCGTCACGGTTTTGATCGGACAGCAGGTCGAGCGTGGCTTCGATGTTTTTCTCTTCACCATCGATGGTGAATTTTAGCCCCGCGATGGTTTCATCGAACAGTTTGTTCCATGCCGTCGATCCAACGACAGAGGCATCGTGGAGATATTTCTCTAACTCATCCGAGAGCTGGTAAGGCTTCATCGCGCGCATGCGGTCGAGGACGGGTTTATAACGCGCTAGGTCAGCGTTCGATTCTATCAGCGCGTCGTAATGGGCATCTTCAATACGGTTGAATTCAAGGCTCCAGAACACGAGCGGCGTGGTGAAAGTAGTGATCTTGTCCTGACAGTCGGACATAAATTTCGCGCGGCCAGCGTCGGTGGTCAGCTGATAATAGCGCAGCCCAGCGTAAGACATGATGCGGCCCGCGATTTCGCTGATCTTTTCGTTACGCTGGATGGCGGTCAGCAGTTCGTTTGCGGATAGGGTGGCGAGCTTGCCTTCGTAGTCGGCAGCGAAAGCGGCGCATTCCCTTTCGAGCCATGCCATATCCCGTTTCAATTCCGCGCTATCGTCGGCGGTATAAAGGTCGGTCAGGTCCCATTCAGGCAATTGGCCAAGGTCTTTGCCGCCCGATGGGTTGGCGTCGAAAACACGGGTCTTTGCGAACATGACGGATCCTTTTCTTCATCTGTTGCTCAACAGATAGTCGCGGTGATCGACAGATGAAAGGCTCAGGCGGGTTCGGGAATGTTTGAATCGGTCAGATGTGCGTGAAAATGTGCTGCGAGTAGGGCAAAGGCCGCCTCGCGGATTGCAGGACGCTCCATCAGAATTTCGTGCTGTGCGCTGTCGAACATGTGCAGTGTGCCATTGGCCCAATGCTGCATGACGGCTTTCACAGCGTTTGAATCGACGATTGATTCATCTGTGCCGAGCAGCGTGATCGTCGGGATTGGTGGCGGTGTCATGTCGCCGAGGGCGCTCATTTCCACCATTGCCTCGTGCAGCCATTGCATCGTCGGCCCACCCAACGCCAGATCAGGCATCAATTCCACCTGACGTTTCATGTAGTTAAACATCGATTTATCGGTGGTCAGGCTGTTGCCCTCAAACGGTGCGCGGGCAACGTATGTTTCCTCGAGCTGCCCAGGTGCCAAGGTACGTGACAGCCCAATCGGCCGAGCGAGTGAGGTCAGCCCCCACGCAACGGTTTTGATAAACGGCGCG
Organism: Aestuarium sp.; assembly: GCF_023253315.1. NCBI lineage: Bacteria > Pseudomonadati > Pseudomonadota > Alphaproteobacteria > Rhodobacterales > Paracoccaceae > Aestuarium > Aestuarium sp. The sequence continues at coordinate 105,293 of NZ_JALRGW010000003.1, read as the reverse complement.
AATTTGATGCCCCACATTGGGGCAGAGAAAACGGCAGCCTTTACCGGCAGTCTGTTGTGCAGGGCGCGGAGACCAATGCATCCCCCCATTGAATGGGCCAATAGAAAGAAGGGTTCAGGGCAGGATTGTGCGCGAGCGTAGGCAACGACCGCATCCACATCGTGCTGATAGTCCGTAAATTTTTCCACATGCCCCAAGAGGCGGTTCGGCAAGGGGCGGTCTGATAGCCCCTGTCCGCGCCAATCAATGGCAATGACGTCGAGCCCCTGATCCAGCAGAAGCCCAGCGTCCTTGCCATATTTTTCGATGTATTCAGTGCGCCCAGGAAATAGCAGAACAGTGCCCTTTGATCCCGCGCGCTGCCAATGGCCCACGCGAATCGTGACATCGTCTTTGGTGGTTAACCAAGCGGCGGATCCGCCCTCGGGGCCTTCCGCCAAATCGTTAAAAAGGGGCGCAATCTGAGACATATTAGGCGAGCACGCCTGCGAGCTTCATCGCGGTGCCCATATCGCCGTCCACTGACAGTTTGCCTGTCATGAAGGCGGTCGTGGCGTTCTCTTCGCCGTCCAAGATCGCTTTGAATGTTTCTGCAGAAGCGGTCAGGGTCACATCTGTATCATCGTCGCCCGCGTGAACGCCCGATCCGTCAATAACCAGTGCGCCTTCGCCTTCGATGACGAATTTCGCCGAACCGTCAAAGCCTTCAGATCCTAGTTTTTCGGTCAGGGCTGCTACGGCCTCGGTTACGATGTCGCTCATTTTAATACCTTTCGTCGATGTGTTCACGCCGCCACTGGCGGACGGCGGTGTTTCCGCTACAGTATTGTTATGAGCGTATTGAAACAGTCTAGCAAACTTACCGTTGCGGCACTGATGGTTGCAGTCGGGATTTCCGGACCCGCTAAGGCGGATTCGGCGGTCGTGGATGATTTGTTCGAACAGCTTCAGGACGCTGATCCGTCGGATTGGGCTCGAATTGAGGGACAGATCTACGAAGAATGGAGCAAGAGCGGCTCTGCCACGATTGATTTGCTGGTGCGTCGTGGTGGTGAAGCAATCGAGGCGGGCGAATTCGCAGCCGCGATTGAACATTTCACAGCGGCCATTGACCATGATCCGACCTTTGCGGAGGCCTATAATGGTCGCGCAACAGCCTATTATTTGATGAACCAGATCGGTCCCTCGCTCGATGATATTCGCGAGACGCTCGTTCTCAATCCACGTCACTTTGGGGCGATGAGCGGGTTCGCGGTGATCCTCGAAGAACTTGACCGACCGAAAGAGGCGCTTGAGGTCTATGAGCAGATTCTTGATCTGGTCCCCGCCGCTACAAATGTGCAAGAAGCCATTGAGCGACTGAAACTCGACCTCGAAGGCCAGACCCTCTGACCTTCCGCACCGCCGGGGATGCACATGACGACGCCTTCGCGCATCACGGCCGTTTTAGGCCCCACCAACACGGGTAAAACGCATTACGCGATTGAACGGATGTTGGCCTATCCGACGGGCATCATCGGCTTGCCGCTACGCCTTTTGGCGCGCGAGGTCTATGATCGGATCGTCGAAAAACGTGGCGCGATGGTGGTCGCTTTGATCACGGGCGAAGAGCGTATCGTGCCGCCCCGTGCCAAATACTGGGTCTGCACCGTCGAAGCGATGCCCCCCGGAATGGGCTGTGATTTTCTGGCCGTCGATGAGATCCAGCTCTGCTCTGATCCTGAACGCGGCCACGTCTTTACCGACCGTTTAATGAACGCCCGTGGGTTGAAAGAGACTGTTTTCCTTGGCTCAGAGACCATGCGCAATGCGATTGCCGCAATGGTGCCCGAAGCGCAGTTCATGAAAAAGGATCGCTTTTCGACTCTGACCTATGCAGGTTCGAAAAAGATAAGTCGGATGCCTGCGAGGACGGCAATCGTCGGATTTTCAGTTGAAAATGTGTATGCAATTGCAGAGCTGTTGCGCCGTACCAAAGGTGGGGCCGCTGTCGTAATGGGCGCATTGTCGCCACGCACGAGAAACGCTCAGGTTGAAATGTACCAGAACGGGGATGTGGACTACCTCGTTGCGACTGATGCGATTGGCATGGGGCTGAACCTCGATATCAATCACGTGGCGTTTTCGGCTCTGACCAAATTCGACGGTCAGCGGATGCGGTATCTCGAACCTGACGAGCTGGCACAGATCGCGGGTCGCGCTGGGCGCCACATGACGGACGGCACCTTTGGTGTGACGGGAGAAGCACACGACCTAGACGATGAGGTCGTGAAGGCGATTGAGAACCACCAGTTCCGTCCGATCAAGAAACTGCAATGGCGAAATGGGCGGCTTCAGTTTGGGTCGGTCACGCGACTGATCCAGACACTTGAACAGCGCACCGATGATCCGTGGCTGACGCGGGTGCGGGAATCAGATGACCTCGCCGCGCTGCGAAACCTGTCGCAGGACGCCGAAGTTGTCGCGCGAGCCTCAGATGGGCCGTCCGTTCAATTGCTCTGGGATGTTTGCCGTATACCTGATTTTCGCGGAATTTCGCGCAATGAACATGCGAACCTGTTGCGTGAGATTTTCAACTTCCTTCATCAGCATGGACAGGTGCCCGATGATTGGTTTGCGCGGCAAGTTAAGCGCATTGATCGAACTGACGGCGACATTGACACGCTGTCAAAACGATTGGCCTATATCCGCACTTGGACTTATGTGGCGCAACGCCGCGAGTGGCTGAGGGACGAAACCCATTGGCGTGACGCGACTCGCGCTGTAGAAGACCGACTATCTGACGCGTTGCACGACGCGTTAACGCAAAGATTTGTGGACCGGCGGACCAGCGTTTTGCTTCGCCGGCTCAAGCAGAAGGAGGGCCTTGTGGCCGAAGTAAACGATCAGGGTGAAGTAACTGTTGGCGGTGAATACGTCGGCAAGTTGGAAGGCTTCCGTTTCCGTATGGACAAAACTGGCAGCCCGGACGAGGCCAAGACCCTGCGTCAGGCGTCGGTTCAGGCATTGGCACCGCAGTTCCACCTGCGCGCAGACCGTTTCTACAACGCGCCGGACACCGAAATCGACTACACCGAACAGGGTGGTCTGATGTGGGGTGAACACGCGGTTGGTAAACTGGTCGCGACCCAAGACGCGATGAAGCCGCAGGTCGTTGCCTTTGTTGACGAAGAAGCTGGCGATGACGTGGCCCAAAAGGTTCAGCGCCGTCTGCAACACTTCATCGACCGCAAGATCGCTGCTCTGTTCGAGCCGATGCTGAACATGCAGCGCGATGAGGCTCTGTCTGGCATGGCCAAAGGCTTTGCGTTCCGTTTGGCCGAAGGTTTCGGTATTTTGCCGCGTGGCGAAGTTGCCGATGACGTTAAACAACTCGACCAAGATGCCCGTGGCGCGCTGCGCAAACACGGCGTGCGTTTTGGTCAGTTCACTATTTTCATGCCTCTTCTTCTGAAACCTGCGCCGACCCGTCTGCGTTTGGTTCTGTGGTCGCTGGCGAACAAACTCGACGAATTCCCCGAAGCTCCGCCTCCGGGTCTGGTGACTGTGCCGGCGTCCAAGGATGCGGTTCCGGGTTACTATGCGATGGCGGGTTATCGTGCGGCTGGTGAACGCGCTGTGCGCATCGACATGCTAGAGCGCCTCGCTGACATGCTGCGCGACAAAGACAGCCGTGGTGGGTTCGAAGCGAACCCCGACATGCTGTCGATCACGGGTATGACGCTCGAACAGTTCGCTGACCTGATGCAGGGTCTGGGCTACAAGGCTGAACGCGGTGAGCGTGCAAAGGTTAAAGCAGCAGATGCTGCAAAGCCTGAAGCCGAAGCGACCGAAGAAGCCGTTGCTGAGGTTGCTGAAACCCCAGCAGATGCAGCGCCCGAGGAAATGGAAGTTTTCTTCACATTTACTTGGGGTGGTCGTCCAGCTGGCGCGCGTCGTCAGGGCGGTAAACCGCAGGGTCAGCAGGGCAAACCGCGCCGCGAAGGTGGCAAAGGTGGCCCGAAAGGCAAAGGCGGCAAAGGTGGCAACAAGCCTCAGACGTTTGAGGCGAAACCACGCAAAGAAAAACAGATCGACCCGAACAACCCGTTCGCGGCCGCTCTGTCGGGCTTTAAGGCCAAGTAAGGCGTGGACGATCCGCGGCCCACTATCCGCATCGACAAATGGCTCTGGCATGCGCGTTTTTTCAAGACGCGCACGCTAGCAGCCGATGTGGTGAAACAGGGCAAGGTGCGGATCGACAGCCAACCCATTTCCAAACCAGCGCGCATGGTCGGTCCGGACAACGTTCTGACCTTTGCTCAAGGGCACGATATCCGTGTTGTCCGAATCCTCGCGATCGGCGAACGGCGCGGTCCTGCCCCCGAAGCGCAGGCGCTTTACGAAGATTTGGCGCCAATCACCAAGGATGCGACGGAAAAAGCTCCTAAAAATCCCGCATTTGATGGGAAAGGACGCCCCGGAAAACGCGAGAGACGGAACATGGCGTCGCATCTGGGCTCTGACGATCCATTCGCGCTTGAATGATTGGGCAGGGCGGTCTAGCAAGGCGCCCGAACATCATAGGACCGATCCATGACCTACGTCGTTACGGAAAACTGCATTGCCTGCAAATACACAGACTGCGTTGAAGTCTGCCCAGTAGACTGTTTCTACGAAGGCGAGAATTTCCTCGTCATCCACCCCGATGAATGCATCGATTGCGGCGTGTGCGAGCCAGAGTGCCCTGCAGACGCAATCCGTCCGGACACTGAGCCGGATATGGAAAAATGGGTTGAATTCAACCGCAAGTATTCGGAACTCTGGCCTGTTATCACGGCCAAGAAAGACCCGATGCCGACCGCAGAAGAGATGGACGGCAAGCCTGGCAAGATGGAGCTTTTCTCTGAGGCTCCCGGCGAAGGCAACTGATCTGATTCGACCAAATTGATTCGAGGCGATTCTATCGGCGCGATAGAATCGCCTTGTTTTATATGGGGCTATTGGGTTTGCCCCTGCTGCGGTGCGGCGCTTCCAAGCAGTCGGATTTTGTGATATAAGTTTTACAAATGCTGCCGGAAAACTGATCCATCCCTATATCCAACTTACTCCGACGGAGGCTTTTGCCCCGCCGGATTTTGTGACTGTTTGGGGTCGGTCCATAGGAAGGACAAAAATGACTAAATCCAAGAAGAACGACTTCAGCCCGAACGAATTTGTGGTCTATCCCGCTCATGGCGTTGGCCAGATCGTGAACATCGAAAAGCAGGAAGTCGCTGGGTTCGAACTCGAAATGTTCGTGATTTCCTTCGAAAAAGACAAAATGACCCTTCGCGTGCCGACAAACAAAGCAACCGAAGTGGGTATGCGTAGCCTGTCGTCGCCTGACGTTGTCGCTCATGCGATGAAAACCCTGAAGGGTAAGGCGAAGGTGAAGAAAGCGATGTGGTCGCGTCGCGCTCAGGAATATGAACAGAAGATCAACTCTGGCGATCTGATCGCGATTGCTGAGGTTGTTCGTGACCTTCACCGTGCGGACGATCAGCGCGAGCAGTCCTATTCTGAGCGTCAGTTGTACGAAGCTGCGCTTGAGCGCCTGACCCGCGAAATCGCGGCTGTTGGTGGTCACAACGAGCAAGACGCTGCAAAAGAAATCGACAGCGTTCTGGTTGGTCGCGCCGCCTGATTGGTTGAAGTTTTGATTAAGGAAAAGTCGCGCAAGTTGCGCGGCTTTTTCGTTTTTGGTCTTGGGGGCGCTGCCCCCAAACCCCCGGGATATTTTGGGCACAAAGGCAGGTTAAAAGAGGCTGCCTTGTTCAGGTGGTTTTGGATTCTTGGTCTTGGGGGCGGCTTTTGGGGTGTCGTCGAGCGTGATCCGTCCGTCCGCGAACTGGATTTCGAGGGCGTCGGCGGATTTGGCTTCTTTGGTGGTTGTGATGACTTTGTCGCCGTTGCGGATCACGGCGTAGCCCCGTTGCAGCGTGGATTCGTAGCCGAGGGTCAGCCGCAGGCGGTCTAATGCGGTCAGCTTTGCCTTGCGATCAGCGAGATCGCGGTTCGCGTGGTCAGTCAGTCGGCGGGCAAGCGGGACGAGCCGTTCCGACAAAAGCGCGGTTTTCTCTTTGAGAGCCGCAGGGCGGATTCGACTGGTCAGTGCTGTGAAATCACGGCGGTGCTGGCGCGTTCCGCGAGACAGGGCAGGTGCCAAGCGGTTCGAACGATCATCGAGGCGGCGGTTTTGTTCGGCGATCCGATTTGTCAGGACCGAAGGGCGGAGATGACCAGACGCCTCAGTTAGTTTGAGCCGCTTTTGGCGGGTGAAGTCGCGCAAGGCGTTGTCGAGTTTATCGGACAGGATGTCCAACCGCTGACTGGGCCCTTCGAGAAGTTCGGTCGCTTTGGGCATGGCGCGGGACAGGTCAGATAAGCGTTGTTGGCGCAAGGTGACGGCCTGCGTTCCCGAACGGGTGAGGCGCATGCCCTGATTTTCAACCCAGTTCAAAAGTTCGAGGCGTACAGGAACAGCCAATTCAGCCGCTGCCGTCGGGGTCGGTGCGCGCATGTCCGAAGCATAGTCGATCAGCGTCGTGTCGGTTTCGTGGCCGACAGCAGAGATCAATGGGATCTGGCTCGCGGCAGCAGCGCGAACGACGATCTCTTCGTTAAAACCCCAGAGGTCTTCAATGCTACCACCGCCACGGGCGACGATGATGACGTCTGGCCGAGGTAATGCGCCGCCTGGGGTCATCTGGTTGAACCCTTTGATGGCGTGGGCCACCTGAGGAGCGCAGTCTTTGCCTTGGACGGCAACGGGCCAAACGAGCACTTTGCGCGGGAAACGATCCCGCAGACGGTGAAGGATATCGCGGATGACTGCGCCAGTTGGGGACGTCACAACGCCGATCACTTCGGGCAGATAGGGCAGGGGGCGTTTGCGTTCGGTCGCGAACAGTCCCTCGGCAGCGAGAGCGGCCTTACGTTTTTCCAACATCGCCATAAGCGCACCCGCACCCGCAGGGCGAATATCTTCGACGTTGAGCTGGTATTTCGATTGTGGGCCAAAGGTCGTCAGGCGGCCAGTGGCGACAACCTCCATCCCTTCTTCGGGCATGTGGGATAGCTTGGAAACTTGGCCTTTCCAGCTGACCGAAGCGATAACGCTGCGATCATCCTTGAGGTCGAAATACATGTGACCCGTGCGGGCAATGACCACGCGGCCAACCTCGCCTTTGACACGGACGTTGCCAAATTCACCTTCGAGCGTGCGTTTGATCGCCCCAGAAATTTCCGAGACGGAAAATTCATGTGCGTTGTCGTTCGGCTCTTCGAAAAGGTCCATCTGCTCGCCCTTGTTATATTCGTCCTGCAACCTTAGAACGCCCGCAAGCAAAGGCCAAGCGGAGGGCGCAATGAACATCCTAATTTTGGGTAGTGGTGGACGTGAACATAGTCTTGCTTGGGCTGTGAAACAGAACCCGAAATGTGATCGACTGATCGTTGCGCCAGGTAACGCTGGTATCGCGCAAATTGCTGAATGTGCGGCAATCGACATTCTGGATGGCGATGTTGTTGCGACGTTCGCCGAAGAGAACGCGATTGATTTCGTTATCATCGGGCCTGAGGCCCCTCTGGCCGCTGGCGTCGCTGACCGTCTGCGCGAAGCTGGCCTAAAGGTGTTTGGCCCGTCCAAGGCCGCAGCGCAGTTGGAAGCGTCCAAAGCCTTTACCAAAGCGATTTGTGATGCGGCGAATGCACCGACGGCGGCCTATGCGCGCTTTACTTCGGCGGCCCCAGCTAAGGATTACATCCGCGAACAGGGCGCGCCGATTGTCGTGAAGGCCGACGGTCTGGCTGCGGGTAAGGGCGTGATCGTTGCGATGAACGAACAAGACGCGCTGGATGCCATCGACGATATGTTCGGTGGCGAATTCGGTGAAGCTGGCGCTGAGGTCGTGATCGAAGAGTTTATGGACGGCGAAGAGGCGTCCTACTTCCTCCTCGTGGACGGTGAAAACGTGCTGCCGATTGGCACCGCGCAGGACCACAAGCGTGTCGGCGACGGCGACACTGGTCCGAATACGGGCGGGATGGGTGCTTACTCGCCTGCTCCTGTTTTGTCGGACGAGGTTGCCGCAAAAGCCCTGAACGAAATCGTTATTCCGACCATGAAAGCGATGAAAGATCAGGGCATGCCCTATCAGGGCGTCCTTTATGCGGGTCTGATGATTAAAGACGGGCAACCCCGTCTTGTTGAATATAACTGCCGTTTCGGTGACCCCGAATGTCAGGTTTTGATGATGCGCTTGGGTGGTCAGGCTCTCGACCTGATGCTTGCCTGCTCTGAGGGTCGTTTGAACGAAGTTCAGGCGCAATGGGCAGATGATCATGCGCTCACCGTCGTGATGGCGTCGAACGGCTATCCGGGCACCTATCAAAAAGGCACCGTGATCAAGGGTCTGGGCGACTTGCCTGAGACCAGCAGCGAATATTGCTTCCACGCGGGCACCGCCGAAAAAGACGGCGCGATTGTTGCGACGGGTGGGCGTGTTCTGAACGTGACCGCTCGTGGCGCGACCTTGGCCGAGGCGCGTGCGCGTGCCTACGCGATGGTTGAGCAGATCGATTGGGCCGAAGGGTTCTATCGCAGCGATATCGGTTGGCGCGCGCTCTGAAATCTCAGACTCAAGCGAGGTTGAAGTCAGCCTCGCTTGGCACTTGAAGCCCTTGTTTCGGTGCGCCTAGTGGGTCATTGAGTGCCGCAACCACGGCCTCGGCGAGAAACGCGCCAGCGCGTGCTGCATCCTCGCGCAGGGTGAGGATGTTAGGGTTGCAGAACCTCAGGATCGACGTTGCTTCTTTGCCAAAAATGTCGACTTCCCGCCCTGCCGATTTAGCACCAGCGGCAGCGGCCATCGCAGCAACGCCCGAAGCGGTTATCAGCGCATCGACATCAGGGTTGTCCTTTAGCCGCAGCGCAATTGCGGCACGAATTTCGTCAATCCGTGCGTCGCTATCGACATCATCCAAAACTGTCAGCGATACGCCGCAATCCGTGGCAGCAGTCAGAGCCCCTTCGATCATGTGAGTTGCGTAAAGCTGGTCCTGTTTCGGCGCGAGGAGTGCGATGCATTTGCGCCCACGCGCGGCCAAGTGGCGAACGGCAAAGTCCCCAAATGCCGCGTTGTCATAGTCAAAATAGGCATGGCGATCGGACATGTTTGTTCGACCGTGCGTGGCAAATGGAAATTGCTTTTCCAACAGATAAGCGACACGAGGATCGTCCGCTTGGGTTCTGTTCAGGATTACCGCATCTGCCAGTCGATTTTCGACGATCTGCCGAATGGGCTTCATCGGGTCATCGTCAGGTAAATAAGGCGTGACGTTTAGGTGATAGGGTGTCTCTCGCAAGGCGCGGGCGATTGATCCGATAAGTTGCGCGGTATGGGGCATCAATTCGGAATCTGGTGCGAGGATCAGGCTGATCACCAGCGTCTTGCCTGTCCGCAGTCGAACGCCCGCACGATTTGGCACATAGCCAATCTCTGCCGCGATTTCACGTATCTTCTTCTTTGTTTTTTCGCTGATGTCGGGCGCATCGCTGAGGGCGCGAGATACCGTCGGGATCGCCAATCCGCTCAGTTGTGAAATCGTTTTGAGTGTGGGCTTCCCTGTGACCTGCGCGGCATTAGTGTCGGTGGTCTTTCCCGCGTCGGTCATGTTAAAAACGTTCCTTTTATTCCTATTGTTGGACCCTACATAATCGTTATAGAAAAATCTATAACGTTTTAGATTTCAGATTCCCTCTGACGGAGCACTCAAAATGGCGACCCAATCGATTGAAGCTATCGTGGATGAAATGACGCTGGAAGAACAAGTCGCCATTCTGGCGGGGGCAGATTTTTGGTCGACACCAGAGATCGAACGCCTCGGGATAGCTAAAATGCGCGTCACCGATGGCCCGAACGGGGCGCGTGGGGGCGGATCTCTGTTCGGTGGTGTCACGGCTGCAGCGTTTCCTGTCGGTATCGCGATTGGGGCCTCGTGGGACCCTGAACTGGCCGAACAAATCGGCAGTGCCATCGCGGATGAGGTGAAATCGAAATGCGCGCATGTCGCCTTGGCGCCGACGATTAACCTACATCGTGGGGTGACGAACGGGCGGAACTTTGAGTGCTACTCTGAGGATCCAGAGCTGACCTCGGCTCTCGCGGTTGGCTATATTCGCGGCCTGCAGTCCAAAGGTGTCGCCGCATCGCCCAAGCATTTCGTCGGGAATGAAAGCGAGATTGAACGTACGACCATCAGTTCAGATATCGACGAACGCACCATGCGCGAGCTTTATCTGCGCCCGTTCGAGGACGCTGTGAAAAAGGCGGGCACATGGGCGATCATGTCTTCCTACAATCGTCTGAACGGCACCTACACGGCTGAAAACGAATGGCTGCTCACGGATGTGCTGCGCAAAGAGTGGGGCTACGATGGTATCGTCATGTCCGATTGGTTCGGGTCACGCAGCACCGCGCCGACCGTCAATGCGGGGCTCGATCTAGAAATGCCTGGGCCGACCCGTGATCGTGGCGACAAACTTGTCGCTGCCGTTCACGCAGGCGAAGTCAGCCGTGAAACAGTGCGCACTGCAGCGCTGAACATGCTGCGCCTGATGGATCGGGTGGGGAGCCTTACCGACACGACACCGTTCAACGAGCGTGCGGATGATCGCCCCGAACACCGCGACTTGATCCGCAAGGCGGGGGCAGACGGCATGGTCATGCTCAAAAACGATGGTGTTTTGCCGCTCCCGTCCGAGGCTAAAGTCGCTTTGATCGGTCCAAACGCCAAAGAGGTTAAGATCATGGGCGGTGGCTCTGCCCAGCTGAACCCGCACTACATGGTGTCGCCTTACGATGCGCTTTTGGCCCGCATTGGGGCTGATCAACTCAGCTTTGCCAAAGGCTGCACCAATCACCGTTGGGAACCGATCCTGACGGGTGATTTCGAACTTTCGTTCTATCGCGGTCACGACCTCACCTCTGAACCCGCTCACACTCAATCGATGGACAGCGTAAATGCGTTCTGGGTCCCGCCGTTTGCGGGCGATCAGGTAGATCCGACCAACTTTGCGGCTAAGATCACGGGCACTTTTACGCCGACCACATCGGGCATCCATCACATCGGTGCACATGCTGCGGGCTATGCGCGTGTTTATGTTGATGACAAACTGATTGTGGATTGTTGGGAAGACGCATGGACCAAAGGGCGCACCTTCTTTGAGGAAGGCAACGATGAAGTCGTCGGTGCGGTCGAGCTAACGGCGGGTCAGGCGCATGACATTCGGATCGAGTTCCGTTCGAAAACGCCTGACAACCTGAACCATTCGGCTTTGCGTGTCGGTATTTCGGTGCCGATGACTGAAGCTGATATTGCGCAGGCGGCTGAGATCGCAGCGCAGGCTGATGTGGCTGTCGTTGTGATTGGGCGTTCGGGCGAATGGGATACCGAGGGTTGGGATATGGAGGATATCCACCTTCCCGGTCGTCAGAACGAATTGGTCGCTGCGGTAACGGCGTCCAATCCGAATACGGTCGTGGTTCTACAAACGGGTGGGCCGGTCGAGATGCCTTGGGTCTCTGATGTAGCAGCTATTTTGCAAGCGTGGTATGGCGGGCAAGAAGCGGGCAACTCTATCGTTGATGTGCTCTACGGGGATGCGGAGCCCGCAGGGCGTTTGCCCCAGACCTTCCCGATCAAGCTGTCGGACAATCCAGCCCACTCGCAAGATCCTGAAATCTATCCGGGTCTCAATGGGCATGTTCGATACGCAGAAGGGGTGATGACAGGATACCGCCACTACGACAAACACGGTATCGTACCGATGTTCCCGTTCGGTTTTGGTCTATCTTTCACGGACTTCGATCTTGGACAGTTGGACCTGTCAGAGGATGGTCACGACATCATCTGCACGATCCCTGTCACCAACACAGGGGCGCGGCGCGGTTCAACGGTGGTGCAGGTCTATGTTGGCGATCTTGAGGCTTCGGTCGAACGGCCATCGCGAGAGTTGAAGGCTTTTGCGAAAGTTGACCTAGACGCAGGTGAAACCACAACCGTTCGAATTGCGCTACCGCCGCGAGCCTTCGCGTTCTTTGACGTGACAGTCGGGCAATGGCGGATCGAGGCGGGCAGCTTTACAATTGAAGCAGGGTTGTCTGCGGCAGACATCCGAAGTGTCGCGACTGTTCAGCGCGATGATGCGCTGATCCCTGTCTGATCACATACCAAAGTTATCGCAAATCAGTTCACGGGCCACGGGTGAGAGTTCATAGACAACCGTGCCCGTGGCTGTGTCGATGTCATTCATAAAGACCGCCATGAGACGACCGTCCATGTCGTAGTAGGTCCAGCATTGGGGTGTGGGGTCAAATTCATAGACGAAACAAATCTCGCCGTCATTTTCATACCACTTTCCGGGCTCACAGGTGTTGTCACCCCAACTCCATAAAACGCGGCGGTCGGGCAGGTAGCGTTCCAATCCGTAGGGCGTTTCGCCGTCATAGCCAAAGTCGAGCGTTTTGCCTTCGACGCGGGCTTCGAATTGCTCGGCGGTAAGTGCCGTTTGTGCCGAAACGGGCAGGGCGCAGAGGGAAAGGATGAGTGTGATGGTCCGCATGATGGGAGTGTTCACTGTTTTCCGTCCGCGCTCAATTCAGGTTTTGGTGACCGACCGCCATTTTGCTGCGCGTGGGTCCATGACCTTGCGCCAGAACCGTGGATATAGCGCGACGCAGGCCATAACGGGGAGCGAACGCGGTAGCATCGGGTTTTCGCCCAACTCCAAGGCAGGGTAGGGGCGGGCAGGGTGCGCGTGGTGGTCCGAATGGCGCGGCGCATTGAGCATCAGCGCGGATGAAAACCAATGCGGGCTGTTCCAACTGTGACGGCCCGCAACAGGTTCAGCTTTACCGTCCTCGGTCACATGGCGTTGGAGGCCGTAATGCTGAACATAGTCCGACATCAGTAACTGCACTTGGGCGAAACCTGCAATGGCGAGATACCAAAAGAGGCCGATCTTACCGCCAATCAAATAGGCCGCGCAGATCATCAAAAGCGCCCCGCCGATGTAAATGATGTAGGGATGCCTCCACGAGGCCCGTTCCGCACGTTTCAGCCGCTCTGATTCCGCTTTGAGGCCCGCACGGAACGATCCGACCCATGCCCGAGGAGCAAATCGGTAGAAACTTTCACCTTTGCGAGCGGAATTGGGGTCCGACTTGGTTGCGACAAAGCGGTGGTGGATCAGAACGTGCGCCGAAGTGTGATGCCCAAAGAGGACCGAGATATAGGCCCACATACCCAAGTCGTGCAGAAAACGGCTGCCGCGATGGATCAGTTCATGGGCATTCGAATTGCCAACCTGCCCGAGGTAGAGCCCTGTTGCCACAAATACCCCGACCTTTTCCCAACCGCTTAGGCCGAGACCCATCCCGTAAGTGACTGCTGCTAATACACAAAACTGACCAAGGGCGATTGCGACTGATAACCGATCTGCCACAGGAAATTCGGCCTCGGGCACGGTGGGCGTGATCCGTTTCACCAATTCGTCCAGCGATGCGGTCATCAGGGTCATGTAAAGCGGCGCGAGCAGCGCCCACCATCCGCCCGTCAGCGCAGCAAGCACGATCAGGGGCAGCGGTGTCAGTGTCGCAATCGTAAAAAGCGTCATTGGGCGCATGGGACTCTCCTGTTGGTGCAGTGATATGCCCCCTAATCGCGACTGACCAGTGGCGCAGGTCTTTCCATCGCTCTCCGTTGCCATTAGGTGATGGTAAAACCGGTTCAGGGCTTACTTATGTCGTTCTTCAAGAAACTTCGTGACCGTTTAACCAAATCTTCGTCGAAAATCGATGAGGGGCTGGAGGCTATTGTCGAAGAGGCAGAGGATTATCTACCCGCCGAGGAAGAGCTTGATCCCATCGTTGAAGAGGTGATCGAAGAGCAGTCCGTTGAAGTCGAAGACGACGAGCCTAAGGTTGAGGTAGAGGACGAGCCTGAGGTTGCACCTGCGCCTGTCGCTCCGGTTCAGTTGACCGTCACGCCGATGCCATTGATCGAAGACGCGCCCACCGAGGAATCCGCGAAGCCCGGCATCTTGGGTCTTATGCTCGGGCGCAAGCCTGATGCGCCGCGCCGGACGCTTGACGATGATATGCTCGAACAGCTCGAAGAGTTGTTGATTGCCGCTGATATGGGTGTCGATACCGCGCTCCGTGTCACGTCGAGCATGGCCGAAGGTCGTATGGGCAAAAAGCTGTCGGTCGAAGAAATCAAACAGCTTCTCGCCGACGAAGTCACCCGCATCATGGAACCCGTGGCTCGTCCCCTGCCGATCTATGCAAAGAAACCGCAGGTGGTTTTGGTGGTCGGCGTGAATGGGTCGGGCAAAACCACGACCATCGGTAAGTTGGCGAGCCAGTTTAAGGCCGCTGGTAAATCGGTGGTGATCGCAGCTGGCGATACGTTCCGTGCGGCGGCTGTTGAACAATTGCAAGTTTGGGGGCAGCGCGCTGGCGTGCCTGTCCTGACCGCACCCGAAGGGTCGGACCCTGCGAGTCTCGCTTTTGACGCGATGACAAAGGCTCACGAGGATGGTGCTGACCTGCTGATGATTGATACAGCGGGCCGTTTGCAGAACCGTCAGGATTTGATGGAAGAACTGTCGAAAATCGTCCGCGTGATCCGTAAGAAAGACCCCGATGCGCCGCATAACACGCTGTTGGTGTTGGATGCGACTACGGGTCAAAACGCGATCATGCAGGTCGATGCGTTCCAGAAACTCGCGGATGTATCGGGCCTAGTGATGACGAAACTTGACGGCACGGCAAAAGGCGGCGTTCTGGTCGCGCTTGCTGATAAATTCGGCCTGCCGATCCACGCGATCGGTGTCGGTGAACAGATCGACGACCTTGCACCCTTCGATCCCGAAGATTTCGCCAAAGCACTGGTTGGTCTGAACTAAATGCCGAAACTAGTCCGTCTGTCCAATGGGTGAGTGGCTCGTTTCTCTCGAAGGCACGGACCAAGGTCGGCAACTAGCGACACTGTTGGTTTTGACGGCAGCTTTGGCCCACGCAGCTTTCGGTGCGTTGCAAAAGGGCAAACACGATCCGTGGGTGGCGCGTGGGTCGATTGACCTGTGGTTCACGCTCGTCTCAGCCCCTGTCGCGCTGTTCGTTGTTCCGTGGCCTGAAGGCGCGATGTGGGGTGTCCTCGCTGGCGCTATGGTGATCCATTTCATCTACAAGGTGACGATGGCGCTGGCCTACGAATACGCGGCCTACACGGTGGTCTATCCCGTTGTGCGCGGCTCTGGCCCGCTGGTCACAGTGATTTTTGCCTCGGTCGTCTTTCACGAACATTTCACACTGGTTCAATGGCTCGGCGTGGCGTGCCTGTCGGGGGGGATCCTCCTTTTGGCGCTGCGCAACCTGAGCGAAGAAGTGATCGACCCGTGGCGGGTCAAAGTCGCGCTCGTCTGGGCGGTCCTTTGTGGTTTGATGGTTGCGGTCTACACGACCTATGACGCGTGGGGCATTCGTCAGGCGACTGATCCGTTTACCTTCCTTGCGTGGTTCTTTTTCCTGTCGGGCGTAGATATGCCCATCATCGCGATCCTGAAGTTGCGCAAATCTGGTGAACGTCCCCAAATCGGCCCGCTGATGTGGCGTGGATTTGCGGGGGCTGTGATTGGGTGGATCAGCTTTGGCGGCGTGATGATCGCGACGCGGTTGGTCAAGGTCGGCGAAGCAGCGGTGCTTCGTGAAACTTCTACCGTTTTTGCGGCCTTGATTGGATGGTTCATCTTGGGTGAAAAGGTGGGGCCGCGCCGTTTGGCGCTGATGACTTTGATTGCCATAGGGGCAATCATTGTGGAAATGGGAGGCTAGAATGTCAGCAAAACCGATCAATCCGATCCTGAAACAGGTGCTGGAACTGGGGCCGACATTGGTGTTCTTCCTGCTCTACATTAAGATCAAAGATAACACCTATACTATTGCAGGCACTGACTATTCCGGCTTTATCGTCGCGGCAGTCGTGTTCATTCCTGTGCTTCTGGCAGCCATGGCCGTGCTTTGGTTTCTCACGAAAAAACTATCGCGGATGCAGGTCTTCACCGCGATCATGGTGATCTTCTTCGGTGGGTTGACCGCATGGTTCAATGATGAGGCCTTCTTTAAAATGAAGACCTCAATTGTTTACGGGCTCTTCTCGCTGCTGCTCGGTATCGGGTTGCTACGTGGTCAGAGCTGGCTCGAATATGTGATGGGAGAGTTTCTGCCTATGCAGCGCGAAGGGTGGATGATCCTCACCCGCCGTCTGACTGTGTTCTTTGCAGGTCTGGCAGCCGCTAATGAATTCATCTGGCGTACGCAGAGCGAGGAACTTTGGGTCACGCTCGAAACCTTTGCGTTCCCCGTGGTCCTGTTCTTGTTCCTCTGGTCGCAGATTGTGACGCTCCAGCGGTTCTTGATCGAAGAGCCTAAGTAAAGAAATCCGCGGCGATCCGCATGTCGCGCAGAGGGCGCACAATGCGGATCGATTCAGCGTAGAGCGGGTCAGCCTTGTAGGCCGCTAGCTGTTCGGCATCGTCAAATTCAGCATAGACAATGAAATCTGGGCCATTGGGGCTGATGGGATCAGAGTTCAGGTTTTCACCGATTTCGATATGGCGGCACTCTTTGATGTTTTCCAAGAGTTTGAGCCCTTGGAAAACGGTGTCGCGATCATCTGGTGACTTCGCTGTGAAAAAGACGATGTGACGTATCATTTTTGTTTGAACAGCCGTTCCATTTCTTCTTTTGAGAAGGCCTTTTGGCGCAGTTCGGCTCCGACTTCCATCCCTTTTGCAACTTCGGGACGTGCGGCCATACGCGCCAACCACGCGGCAAAGTTCGGTTTGTCGTCAAGCGTTTGCTGCTGACCTTCCCAGCTAGCGGCCCAAGGGTAGATCGCCATATCCGCGATTGAATATTCGCCGCAGACGTACTCTTTGTCCTGGAGCTGCTTGTCCAAGATGCGATAGAGGCGGCCAACCTCATTGCGATAACGGTCTTGCGCGTAGGGGAGCACTTGGGGCGGGGACATATCGGGCGCGTATTTGAGGAAGTGATGCGCCTGACCTGCCATCGGCCCCACGCCGCCCATTTGCCACATCAGCCACTGTTCGATCATCACCCGTTCGCGCTCTGTCAAACCGCCGAATTGTCCAGTTTTCCGCGCGAGGTATTGCAGGATCGCCCCCGATTCAAAAATAGAGATCGGTTCGCCGTCGGGGCCATCACGGTCAACGATGGCGGGCATGCGATTGTTCGGCGCAATGGCAAGGAAGTCTGGTGCGAATTGGTCGCCCGCCCCGATGTTGATCGGGATCAGGTTGTAGTCCAAGCCCATCTCACCCAAGGCTATGGTGATCTTTTTGCCGTTTGGCGTCGGCCAGTAGTAGAGATCGATTGCAGCGGTCATCTGAAACTCCTGTTCGCAAGGTGGGGTCACAATGCGCGTTTCGCGCTGGGCCGCAAGGCCGTTTTCCTTGACCAGAATGTCACAACGGCGTAACCACTCTGCCGTGGCGATTTGAACCGGATTGCGGGCCACGTTAAACAAACCGCTAAAAAGGAAACAGGCCAACCCCTGCTCCCTTTATTCGGTGTAGGGGTTTTTTAATGGCCGTAAGGAACAAAGACATGGACAAACTTTCCAAACGTACTCGCGCCGTGCATTCGGGCACCCGCCGCAGCCAGTATAACGAACTGTCCGAGGCGATTTTTCTGACGCAGGGCTTTGTCTACGAAACCGCAGAACAGGCAGAGGCCCGTTTTGTGAAACTCGGCGAAGATGAATTTATCTATGCGCGCTATGGCAACCCGACCGTTGCTATGCTCGAAGATCGTATGGCCGACCTTGAGGGCGTTGAGGCAGGATTTGCCACAGCTTCGGGTATGGCGGCGGTGAACGGTGCGCTGATGTCGATGCTGAAGGCTGGCGATCACATTGTGTCGAGCCGCGCGTTGTTCGGATCGTGCCTCTATATCCTCGAGGACGTGCTGCAACGGTTTGGCGTCGAACTGACGCTGGTCGATGGTCGTGATCTGGATGCGTGGAAGGCTGCGATCCGTCCCGACACCAAAGTTGTCTTCTTTGAATCGATTTCGAACCCGACGCTCGAAGTGATCGACATGAAGTCTGTCGTTGAACTGGCGCATGCCAATGGCGCGATTGTTGTGTGTGACAACGCGATGGTCACGCCTGCATATTCGATCGCTGGCGAGTTGGGTGTTGATCTTATCGTCTATTCGACCACCAAACACGTAGACGGCCAGGGTCGCTGCCTTGGCGGTATGGTTCTGGGCAAAAAAGAGCTCGTTCGTGGGCCGGTCGAGGCATACCTCAAACACACGGGCGGCGCGATGAGCCCGTTCAACGCTTGGGTCATGCTGAAATCGCTCGATACTCTGTTCCTGCGCGTGGGTCAGCAGTCTGAAACCGCGTTGAAATTGGCTGATGCGCTTGCCGGTCATACAAAGCTGAACTCGGTGAGCTACCCTCTTGATCCGCGTCATCCTCAGTACGAATTGGCGAAGTCGCAATACGAGGGCGTCGGCACTGTTCTGGCGATCGATGTGAAAGGCGGCAAAGAAGAATGCTTCCGGTTCCTCAACGCGCTCAAGATTTTCACGATCACCAACAACTTTGCGGACAGCAAGTCGCTGGTGACCCATCCTGCGACCACAACGCACCAGCGTTTGCCTCAGGATCAGAAAGACACGTTGGGTATCACACCTGGTTTGGTGCGTGTGTCCTGTGGCCTTGAGGATGCTGACGATCTGTTGGCAGACCTGAAACAAGCATTGGATGCCATCTGATGAGTGATCCGCGCGACGGTTCCAAGCGTATTCCCTTCGCATTTGATGGAAAACTGTCGCGCGCATCCCATATAGTGGGGCGTGCTGCACCTGCGGGAGGCTCCGACATGAATATCCACTCGTCTGACATGGACCGCGAACCGTCGCGCGAAGAAGCCGAGGCGGCGCTGGCGCTTTTGCGGCGCTGGGCAGGCGATGCCACACCCGAAGAGGTGGCAACGCTCGATCCTCTCGTGTCGCGCCTGATCCCTGGGCAAGAGGTTTCAAACTACCCAGCCCTCGCTCGCGCCTATCCCGAAGATTTCGTGGTGGATGAGGACTACAAGGCGTCTATGCCTGACCTCCAGAACGGGCCGAGCAGCCTGATCAAAGGGGCAAAGCAGCAAATCCAGCACGTCGGGATATCGAACTTCCGCCTTCCTATCCGGTTTCACACCCGCGACAATGGTGATGTGACGCTCGAAACCTCTGTGACGGGGACGGTGAGCCTTGAAGCGGAAAAGAAGGGCATCAACATGTCCCGCATCATGCGGTCCTTCTACAAGCACTCCGAGCAGACGTTCAGCTTTGAGGTTATGGAGAACGCGCTGGACGCCTATATGGCCGATCTCGAAAGCTTTGATGCGCGTATCCAGATGCGGTTCCGTTTTCCGATGAAGGTTCGTTCGCTGCGTTCGGGGCTTGAGGGGTTCCAGTATTACGATATCGCGCTCGAACTGGTTGAACGCGCAGGCGTGCGCAAAAAGATAATCCATCTCGATTACGTCTATTCGTCGACATGCCCCTGTTCGCTCGAACTGTCCGAACACGCGCGCCAATTCCGTGGTCAGTTGGCCACGCCGCATTCGCAGCGCTCTGTGGCCCGTATGTCGGCGGTGATGGAAGACGGCCCGATGCTATGGTTCGAAGATCTGATCGACATGGCGCGTGTTGCTGTCCCGACCGAGACCCAAGTGATGGTTAAGCGCGAAGACGAACAGGCATTCGCCGAACTCAACGCAGCCAATCCGATCTTTGTCGAAGATGCGGCGCGTCTCTTCTGCGAGCAGCTTCAGCGGGACCCGCGTGTTGGCGATTTCCGCGTAGTGGCCAGCCACCAAGAGAGCCTGCACAGCCATGACGCTGTGTCGGTCTTGGTCGAGGGGGAGACCTTTGATAGCGACAGCATTGACCCGCGTTTGTTCACAACGTTGTTCCACGTCGGATAAGTTCTGCATTGCAGCAGGCGAAATGCTGCAATGCAAAAACAACGGTGCGCATACTGACCTATTGGCGCTATCGTTCATGTATGAGGGAAACAACCCGTTCTACATGGATGTTCCAAAATGGCACAAATCGCAGTTAATCCGACCTTTGACGCAGCGCCGCTTCGCGAGAAATTCGACCAGTTCGTTTCTGCTCTTGGTCGCGGTTTTAAGGCTTATGGGGAACGCAAATCCCGCGCTGGCGAATTTGCTGCTCTTAACGCAAAGACCGATGAACAGCTGGCTGCGATGGGTCTTCGTCGTGATCAGATCGCCGTTCACGTCTTCCGCGATATGTTCTACGTTTGATGATGATGTGATCCGCGGCAGGGAATTTGCCCGTGTCGCGGCTTGACAGACAAGCAGCCTAACGCCAAGCCTTCGGCCATGATTGATATGCGCCCAGTTGGATACGTGATAGGATTGCTGACAGCCGTAATGGGGTTGACCATGGTCGCCCCGATGCTGTTCGACCTTTTTCACAACGACCCCGAATGGCAGACCTTTCTGCAAAGTTCGGTACTGACAACTATGGCTGGGGTGTTTCTCGCCTTGGCCTGCTCGAACCAATTGGGCGATGGGTTGACGCTCAAACAGAGCTTTATCCTCACCACAGGTGTTTGGATCGCTTTGCCCGCCTTCGGGGCTATTCCGTTTATGATCGGGGAAACCCAGCTTTCGCTCGTTGATGCGATGTTCGAATCCATGTCGGGCATGACCACGACAGGGGCCACGGCGATTGAAGGGCTCGAAACCCACTCTTACGGCATTCTACTTTGGCGCGGAATCCTGCAATGGCTTGGTGGGCTTGGGATTGTCATTGTTGCAATGATTTTTCTGCCCGTGATGAAAGTCGGCGGGATGCAGTTCTTTCAGTCCGAGGGCTTTGATACCTCGGGCAAATCGCTGCCCCGTGCCTTGGACATCGCAAAGGGCCTGCTGAATATCTACATCGGTCTCACGGTGCTCTGTGCGGTTTGTTACGGGATCTCTGGGATGAACATGCAGGAATCGATCGTGCATGCCTTCACGACGATTGCGACGGGGGGCTATTCGACCTCGGATGCATCCTTCGCCGCGTTCCCTGGTGCGCCGCAGTATGTCGCTGTGGTCTTTATGTTCCTTGCCTCAGTGCCGTTCTTGCGATTTTTGCAAATGGTCACAGGTGATCCGAAACCCTTGTTCCAAGACGCGCAGGTGCGGGCCTATTTCACATGGACGCTCTACGCGACTGCGCTGATCGTGGTGTTTCGTATGTTCTCGCACGGGGACTACAGCGAAGAGATGTTCCGCTCGACCTTGTTCAACGTTGTCTCGATTTTCTCTGGAACGGGCTATGGCGACGGGGATGTGGTCGCTTGGGGGCCATTTGCCTTTGCGATCTTATTTGCCGTAGGCATGATTGGCGGCTGTTCGGGGTCGACGGGCTGTTCGATCAAAGTGTTCCGCTATCAGTTTATGCTGCGTGCGATTTCGGCCCAAATTCAGCGTCTTTATAGCCCGAGCCGCGTTGTATCCGTTCGGTTCGAAGGTCGGGCCGTGAGCGACGAGGTCTTAAGTTCCGTGATGCTGCTTTTTAGCTGCTTTGTGATGACCTTCGGCATTCTGGTTGTTCTGATGGGCATGACGGGGCTTAGCTTTTTTGCGGCGATCACTGGGGCGTGGACAGCGATCTTTAATATCGGTCCCGTGTTCGGCCCAGAGGTTGGACCGTCGGGCGCAGTGCATCCGTTCCCAGATACGGCGAAATGGTTGATGATCTTGGGAATGCTCTTGGGACGGCTAGAGATCGTTTCGGTGTTCGTTCTCATCCTGCCACGGTTCTGGCGCTCGTAAAAAGGGGCGCCGAAGCGCCCCAATTCATTACCAGCAGCTGACCAAGACGGTCATGTCTGACGCCATGGATGTGAGCGTTTCTGGCGGCATGTAAGCCATCGAGTCCGTTGTTCTTGCCGTCACCCCTGCCGAAGTGAGCGCGTTCAAAATGCCCTGAGCGGAATAAGCAAAGCTGACCTCTTCAGGCAGGACTTGATTACCCGTGGCAGGGTGCGGCAAGAGCATGCCGATCACAGCACCGCCATTGTCGAACACCGGACCACCAATGTCGCCATCCTCGGTCTGCATGTTTAGGCGCAGGGTGCTGTCATTTCCGTCCAAGCCACGCACATCAGCAAGTGTCCCAAAGGTCAGCGTCGGCAAGGTGAGCGCGCCGCCGTAGGGATAACCACCCACGGTGATTTGCGACTGGATGCGGGGCAGGGCGGTTTGAATGTCCGCCGACCCCATCGGGGCAAGACGGCTCTGCGGACGCAGGATGGCAACGCTGCCGTCGTTGAACACAACATCTGCGTCGAAACTATCGTCCAGCGTCACCCGTTCACAGTTCGCAACGGTGGTTGCTGCTGTCACAACAGTGCCCGCGCCGTCCACATAGAATCCAGAGCGTGCGAGTTGCGGTTTACGGATTGCGAGGCCAGAGACCAGATCAATGGACTGTTCGTCGGCAGCTTGGGCGGGGTTGAGAACGCCGTCCAACGTTTCAAAGCTCGCTTTCATGATCTCGGTCACGCGGGTGCGGCGTTCGTCGTCACCAGCGGGCCAAACGAGGGCAAACCCCTTGATCTGACCACCAGAGAGCGACGCAGTCACATAGGTGTGGATGCTGTCATTCACGCCTTCGATTTCAAACGAGCTATCGCGGCGATTGCGGTCACCCGTTGTCGGCACGATTTCCAGTGTTTGCAGGATTTCATAAAGACCAAAGAACCGCGTCCGATCACCAGGCTGCGAAATCAGCAGGACCGTTACGCCCGACCCATCCTTTTCTTCGAACCGCGCGAAGGGGGAGTCATATGCTTTGAATTCGACAGCGCCGGTCGGGATTTCAATGGCGATGCCTGTGGCGTCGTCACGGATCAATTCCATGTCCAGACCCTGGAGGACGGCGTTGTATTGCGCCAAGAGGTCGGCACGTTGAAGCGTGGTCAGAACGCCCGTGTTGGTGTAGCCGTTCGCTTCTTGCCATGCGCTCATGGAGGCACGGGTGCCACGACCAAAGGCGCCGTCGATGGAGGAGTTGTAGAACCCTGCCCATTTCAGCGCGATCTGAAGCATCTCACGTTCGCCACGGTCCAGCGCCGCTTCGCTCGCGCGGGCCTCGGCCAGTGTTTCGTCGACAACGGCGGGTTCCGCAGGTGCTTCATCAGGAACAATCGTCACAACGGGGAGGTCGGCCGTTTCTGTCGGCAGCGGTTGCGGTTTGATCGGTGCACCAACGCCAATCGGCCAGAATTGTTGGCCAAAGCGTTCGCCGTCGCTGACAAACGCATCACGCGGGATTTGGCCTGAGTTGCGCAGCTGACGGCGCAGGGCTTCGGCATCAGGACGGGTGTAGGGCCCGAGCGCCACGCCATACCAATCTGAACCCAGATAGAATCCGTTCACATCGTCCAGCTCAGCCGCATATTTACGCGCTGCATCCTGTGCGGCGGTCAATGTGGGGTGCGCTTCGAGTTGGACCCAAGACGACTGCTGGGCAGCCGCAGAAAAGGACGTAAACACAAAAATAAGAAAAACGGATAGGCGACGGATCATACTGTTCCCAATTCTACAGTCAAAGTATGGGGCTTTATGACACCACTCGACGGGCATTACCAAGCCCCCGACGCCCGAAAATAACTGCATTGAAGCGAATGTGACACCGACGCCCCAATTGACCCCGCCCCATGTGCAGCCTATTCAGGCGCGGAACCGAAAAGAGGGCGACCATGGCCGATAAACCCCGTTCTTTCCAAGAGATCATCCTGAGGCTCCAGACCTACTGGGCTGAAAAGGGCTGCGCAGTTCTGCAACCCTACGACATGGAGGTTGGTGCTGGCACCTTCCACCCTGCGACGACATTGCGTTCGCTCGGTGATCGGGCGTGGGCTGCGGCCTATGTTCAGCCGTCCCGCCGTCCGACCGATGGTCGCTATGGTGAAAACCCGAACCGTCTGCAGCACTACTATCAGTATCAAGTGCTGATCAAACCGTCGCCGCCTGATCTTCAGGACCTTTACCTTGGTTCGCTTCAGGCGATCGGTATCGACCTTGGTCTGCATGACGTCCGCTTTGTTGAGGACGACTGGGAATCCCCGACCTTGGGTGCGTGGGGCCTTGGCTGGGAAGTTTGGTGCGATGGCATGGAAGTGTCGCAGTTCACCTATTTCCAGCAGGTTGGCGGTCACGACTGTAAACCTGTCTCGGGCGAATTGACCTACGGCCTCGAACGTCTGGCGATGTATGTCCTTGGCGTGGATCACGTGATGGATATGCCATTCAACGATCCAGACGCTCCGATTGCGCTGAAATATGGCGACATCTTCCGTCAGACCGAAGAAGAATATTCGCGCCATAACTTTGATGCGGCGGATACCGAAAAGCTCTTGCGTCACTTCATCGATGCAGAGGCTGAATGTCAGCGTATCCTCGACAACCCCGCGGTTGATCCGAAAACGGGCAAGCGCATCGTCATGGCGCACCCTGCATACGACCAGTGCATTAAGGCATCGCACCTGTTCAACTTGCTCGACGCACGTGGCGTGATTTCGGTCACCGAACGTCAGGCCTATATCGGCCGTGTTCGTGCCTTGGCAAAGCTGTGTGCGGACGCCTTCGTTCAGACAGAGGCCGGTGGGTATACCGCCGAGGCTGCCGAATGAATGCGGTAAAAGTGGCTCTTTCGGGGATTGTTGTGTCTGCGCTTCTGGCTGGTGCTGTTCTTTACTACAATCAGGTCTACGCTTTCTATGATCGCGTGGACGCTGCATCGTTTGGCGAGGTTGAACTGACCTCGATCCATACTGGCCAGCCAGAAGGTATCATGACCGAAGGGTTCGAGGCGATCGATAGCGATAGCTCTCCGATCCGTTTCCGCGCGTGTTTCTCGACACCGATCAGCATGGGGTCGCTGACCGACAATTATGAAATGTATGCAGACCCAGTGCCGCTGAACGGACCGAACTGGTTCGATTGCTACGACGCGAGCAACGTCGGCGCAGCTCTCGAAACTGGTGAAGCTGTGGCCTTTATGGGTCATGAAAATATCACCTACGGCGTTGATCGCGTGGTGGCCTTTACGGGCGACGGACATGGCTATGTCTGGCACCAGATCAACAAATGTGGCGAAGCCAAATTCAACGGCGATCCGCTGCCCGAAGGATGCCCGACACCCGTCGAAGGGACAAACTAATGCCAAATCTTCTGATCGAACTTTTCTCTGAAGAAATCCCCGCACGTATGCAGGCCAAAGCGGCTGACGATCTGCGCAAGATGGTCACCGATGGACTGGTCGAAGCCGGTTTGACCTATGCTGGCGCCGCTGCCTTTTCGACCCCGCGCCGTTTGACGTTGTCGATTGATGATCTTCTGGCGGAATCCAAACCTGTGCGCGAAGAGCGCAAGGGCCCAGCGACCACCGCACCAGAACAAGCCATCGAAGGGTTCCTGCGTTCGACAGGTCTGACGATTGATCAGTTGGAAGTGCGTGACCAGAAAAAGGGTCAGGCCTATTTCGCTGTGATTGAAAAGCCGGGCCGCAAAGCGGCGGAGGTGATCGCAGAGGTTCTCGAACAAACGATCCGCAATTTCCCATGGCCGAAGTCCATGCGCTGGGGCGCTGGCCCGCTGCGTTGGGTGCGTCCGCTGCATTCCATCGTTTGTATCCTATCTGATGCTGACGGCAACGAAGTCGTTCCTGTTGATATCGACGGCATCACCTCATCGAACACGACCAAAGGGCACCGTTTCATGGCGCCTGACGCCTTTACGGTCACTGGGTTTGATGACTACGAGGCGAAACTAAAACGCGCGAAGGTTATCCTGCGTGCGGACGAACGCGCCGATGCGATCTGGCAGGACGCCACCAACATGGCATTCGCTGCGGGTCTGGAAGTCGTCGATGACAAAGGCCTGTTGGCCGAAGTGTCGGGTCTGGTTGAATGGCCCGTCGTTCTGATGGGTTCGATTGACGACGCCTTCCTCGGTCTCCCGCCAGAGGTTCTGCAAACCTCGATGAAAGAGCACCAGAAGTTCTTCTCGGTTCGGAATCCGAAAACGGGACGTATCGAAAAGTTCATCACGGTCGCCAACATTGAGACCGCCGATCAAGGTGCGACGATCTTGAAGGGCAACCAGAAGGTTCTCTTTGCGCGTCTGTCCGATGCAAAGTTCTTCTGGGAAAACGACCTGCGCACGGTAGAGCGCGAAGGGCTCGAGGCGATGGGCGCTCCGCTCGCCAATGTGACCTTCCACAACAAGCTCGGTTCGCAGGCTGAACGCATCGCGCGCATCGCGGCACTGGCCAAAGAACTTGCACCTGTTGTTGGTGCGGATGCGGCAGAGGCAGAGCTGGCAGCGAAAGTCGCTAAATGTGACCTGTCATCGGAAATGGTCTATGAATTCCCTGAATTGCAGGGGATCATGGGTCGTTATTACGCGAAAAGTGCAAAGCTGTCCGATGCGGTAGCTGATGCTTGCCGCGACCACTACAGCCCGCTAGGCCCGTCTGACGACGTTCCGACCGAAGCCGTTTCCGTGGCTGTGGCGCTCGCTGATAAACTCGACACGTTGACTGGATTCTGGGCGATTGACGAGAAACCCACAGGTTCCAAAGACCCGTTCGCACTGCGTCGTGCAGCCCTCGGTGTGATCCGTTTGATCCTGTCGAATGGCCTGACCTTGAAACTGTCTGACGTCATCGCAAAGGCAAACGCTGGCGCGGATGCGGCAGACCTCCTGTCGTTCTTCCATGATCGTCTCAAAGTGTTCCTCCGCGACGAAGGCATCCGTCACGACGTGATCGACGCTTGTCTTGCGATGGACGGCAGCGATGACATCGCGCTGTTGGTCAAACGGGCACGAGCGCTGCAGGACATGATGGGCACCGAGGACGGCACCAACCTTCTGCAAGGTTACAAACGTGCGTCGAACATCCTGTCCCAAGCCGAAGACAAAGACGGCGTCGAATATTCGTTCGGTGCGGATGTGAAATTCGCCGAAGGCGATGCGGAAAAGGCGCTCTTTGCGGCGCTCGATACCGCAGAGGCCGCGATTGCACCTGCGATGAAGGCTGAGGACTTTGCCGCAGCTATGTCGGCGATGGCGTCCCTGCGTGCTCCGATCGATGGGTTCTTTGAAGCGGTTCAGGTGAACTCGGAGAACGAGATCATCCGTCGCAACCGACTGAACCTTCTGTCGCGTATTCGGACGATTTGTACCTCTGTGGCCGATCTTTCGCGCGTCGAAGGTTAATAAAACCGTCACGTTACCCTTGCTGCGAATCGCGCTTGCTCTAAAGTGCATCGCAGCAAGGAGTTCGCCGCAGTGCAGCAAGACCGTATTTACGACCCGATTACTCTAATCACCCCGACCGCTTCGATGTCGCCATCGGTGCATGGCGGACGGGCGAAATGTTTGCAGCGTTTGGTGCGCTTGGACATGCCTGTGCCGACGACGGTCGCGCTGTCGTTCGATGCGGTGCGCGATATTGCACGCGGTCAGATGCCCGACATGGAAGAGCTGATCGCGCCATTCGGTGATGCGCCTCTTCTGTCCGTCCGTCCGTCGAGCCAAGATCCCGATTGGGGCGGTCCTTCGGCCATTCTGAATATCGGGATGAACGACGAACGCCACGCTGCTCTGTGCGCCGAAATCGGCGAAGAAGCGGCGACCGCGATTTATCTGCGGTTCATTCAGTCCTACGCTGTGCAGGTGGCCCGCCTCGATCCAGAGCCGTTCTACCTGCCCGACACGCCGACACTGGAATCGGTGCGCGTGATGTTGGATGCGTTTGAATACGAAACCGATGAGGTTTTCCCCCAAGACCCCGTTCAGCAGTTGGGCGAAGTTCTGCGTTCGATGGCGCGGGCGTGGGATGGGACAACGGCACGCTTGTTGCGGCAGGCCAAAGGTGCGCCGATTGATGCGGGTCTTGGTCTCGTCGTTCAGCGGATCGCCTTGGGCGTGGGGCAGGGGACATCTGGGTCTGGCGTCATTCAATTCGTGGACGAAGTCACGGGCGAACGTCGGATCAAAGGGCGTTACCTAAGCCAAAGCCAAGGCCGCGAGGCCCTGTCTGCTGCGAAGGGCGCACTGTACCTCGTTCAAGACGGGCGCGGTCCATCCGTCGAAGAGGAACTGCCCGAGTTGTTCGCAGAGCTCGTCCGATTTGGCGAATTGGTTCGTGTTCGTCTGCGCGAGGAAATGCAGATCGAATTCACGATTGAAAACGGTAAGTTGCATATCCTTGACGGTGTTCGGGTTCAGCGATCCAACCGCGCGTCAGTGCGTATTGCCGTTGCGCTAGCCGAGGATGGGATTATCCCAACCGATGAAGCCGTGATGCGGGTTGATCCTGCGGTTCTGTCTGAATTGCTCCACCGTCAAGTCGCGCCGATGACCGAACGCGATCGGATCGTTCGCGGGATCGCAGCGAGCCCCG
The DNA here is from genome assembly GCF_023253315.1 of Aestuarium sp. Classification (NCBI taxonomy): domain Bacteria; kingdom Pseudomonadati; phylum Pseudomonadota; class Alphaproteobacteria; order Rhodobacterales; family Paracoccaceae; genus Aestuarium; species Aestuarium sp. The sequence goes on along the minus strand of NZ_JALRGW010000003.1, from coordinate 76,674 downwards.
GTGCTGCGGTCGGGCGCATTGTGTTTTCGGCGAATGATGCGCAGGCCAGTGCCGCACGGAGCGAGCCTTGTATCCTCGTTCGTCGCGAGACAACGCCGGAGGATATTCGCGGGATGCATGCGGCCAATGCGGTTCTGACTGTCCGCGGCGGTATCACCAGCCACGCGGCTGTGATCGGACGCGGTCTTGGTCTGCCCTGTGTGGTTGGCGCCTCAGACCTCGTGATTGATAAAAAACGTCGCGTGATGATCGCACCTGACGGCCGCGAATTTGCCGAGGGTGAGGTAATCACCGTCGATGGTTCTTCCGGCGATGTTCTGGCAGGGACGGCGACGCTCGAAGAACCCGCGCTGGATAACGCGTTCCAAACATTGCTGAAATGGGCGGATGAATACCGTGACATTGGCGTGCGTGCGAACGCCGATACGCCTGCCGATGCGCAGACCGCACGAAACTTCCTGGCCCAAGGCATCGGGCTTTGCCGCACGGAGCATATGTTCTTTGAAGGGGACCGTTTGGGTGTGATGCGCGAGATGATCTTTGCGCATACTTCAGAGGATCGTCGCGCCGTGCTCGAGCGCCTATTGCCGATGCAACGTGGCGATTTCATCGAGTTGTTCGAGATTATGCAGGGCAAACCCGTATGTATCCGCCTGTTTGACCCGCCTTTGCACGAATTCTTGCCCGCCGACAAATCGGGCCATCGCGAATTGGCGGAACAGTTGTCCCTGCCTCTGTCCGAAGTAAATGCGCGGGTCGAAGCCCTGTCTGAATACAACCCCATGCTTGGCATGCGGGGCGTTCGGTTGGGTCTGACCTATCCCGAAATTTACGACATGCAGGCGCGTGCAATTTTTGAAGCGACCGTCGAGGCGAGCCGTTCCGGTGACCCCGTAGTCCCTGAAATCATGATTCCGCTCGTCAGCGCGATGCGCGAAGTTGAACTGGTCAAGAGCCGGATCGACGCCGTTGCGGGTCACGTGCGGGCCGAGACAGGCACCAATTTCACCTATCGCTATGGCGTCATGGTTGAAACGCCACGGGCGGCCTTGCGGGCGGAAGACATCGTTCAATACGCGGCCTTCTTGTCCTTCGGGACGAACGATTTGACCCAGATGACTTACGGTTTGTCCCGCGATGACGCTGGCCGTTTCATGTCATCCTACGTCAATGCGCATGTTTACGCCGAAGATCCATTCCATACTCTCGACATCGAAGGTGTCGGTGAGTTGCTCAAAATCGGGGCTGAACGGGGGCGTTTGGGTCGCCGCGATGTGGTGCTTTCGATCTGTGGTGAACATGGCGGAAGCCGCAGCGCGATCGACTTCTGTCGCCGCCAAGGCTTTGATTACGTGTCATGTTCGCCGTTCCGCGTTCCATCTGCGCGACTTTCTGCTGCACAATTGGCAATTTCTGACTCTCGCAGAAACAGTATGCGGTAGTCGAGTTCGACCATTGCGCGATATGTTGCTGGAACACTCATTCGTGTTTAAATTTGCACGAATGGGTGGGTAGACTCTGTTCTAATGTTTCTTGTAGTCCCCTCCGGCCAGCGTGGGGCAGACCGCGTGAAACCGGAGCAGAGTGATGAAGAAGTCACTCGTCACTATGACGATCCGCGCCGCAATGACTGCGGCGCTTCTTTTGTCGGGCAGCGCTTATGCGTCCGCACAGAACCTTTTGGCGAGCCGCCTGTCCTCTTTGCTGGGGCAAGAGCGTGAAGCCATCGCAGAGATTTCGTCGTCGAGCATGACTGCTCTGGCGACCCCGCCCGCGCCCGAAGTGCGGAACATCGCGACTGTCCCAGCTGGCCTGTACGAAACCGCGACCCTCGACGCTATGCCGAGCGCGTCCGGCGGTGCCCAGTGGGAATGTCTCGCCGAAGCCCTTTATTTCGAAGCCCGCGGTGAAAGCCTCAAAGGTCAGTTCGCTGTCGGCGAAGTGATCTTGAACCGTGTTGATAGCAGCGCTTACCCGAATTCGGTCTGCGGTGTTGTTAATCAGGGCACAGGCCGTTTGCACGCCTGCCAGTTTTCCTACACCTGCGATGGTCGCGCCGAAGCGATCAACGAACGAGGTGCATGGGAAGAGGTTGGTAAGGTCGCCCGCCTGTTGCTGGACGGTGCGCCGCGTGACCTGACCGCAGGTGCAACCCACTATCACACACGTAACGTGAACCCGACATGGGCCCGCCGTTTCCCGCAGACGGCAGCGATTGACTCGCATCTTTTCTATCGTCAGCCGACCCGCACGGCGTCGAACTAGTCGCGTTTCGGAACCAAAGGGGCGTGCGTGATCGCTTGTCCCTTTGGTGTCGGCCTAGTATGCCGACACTCGAACGACCGAAAGTGCGACAATGACCGACGATATCCGCATGGCTTTTGCCCATCCCTCGGAACGAGCCGAAGCCAGCGCAACCCAACCCTGTGACCGTATTTCCCTGAGCGACTATGTTGTTGAGGTTGAAATCGGCGCGTTTCAGCAGGAACGCGGGCATCTTCAGCGGGTGCGTTTCAACGTCGTGGTCGAAGTCGCGCCGCAGACGGGTGAAATCGACGACGATGTGGATCGGATTTTGTCCTATGACACGATTACGGAATCCATAGATGTCGAATTGGGTGCCGAGCGTATCAACCTTTTGGAAACTTTGGCCGCACGGGTGGCCGAACGCATCTTGCGTGAACCGCAAGCCCTGCGCGTCTTTGTTCGCATTGAAAAGCTAGATCGCGGTCCGTTCTCCCTTGGCGTCGAAATCGTTCGTGCCAAAGGTGAGGTTGCTCGCAAAGGGCAAGACCACGTTCAGGTACCGCATCCTCGGGTTCTGTATCTGTCGAACGAGGCCATCGTTTCCGACCGTCTCAAAGGCTGGATTGATGAGCTATCGGCAGAGAAGGCGCCGCTTATCATTGCTGTTGGTGCAGCCGATACAACGGCTCCACAATCTGCTGCCGCATTGGCGCAGCGTCGGATTGATCTCTTGGCCATTGAGCAGAACGCATGGGTTTTGGCGGGCCGCGATAAGCGTTGCATGGTGGTCGGGACGCGGACCGAATTGGATTGGGCGATGAAACATTCGCAGATTTGCGTTTGGGCGCCGTCGAAAATCGTCCTCGATGCAGTAGAAAGCCCCTCAGCCAGCCCGCGTGAGGCCTTGGCGCTGGTGTCGTGGTTCGCTGAACACATGCAAGCCGCAGAGCTTTTGGTAATCGGTGCTGATGCGCCATCGGCCTCTATCCCCGTTCGAACGGCGGATGTTACGGCGGAGCATCTGATATGACCCATTATTACCGCGCCATCCCGATGACTGATCCTGCGCGGCCAGCGGGCGCGCTGCCAATCGCGGGGGGCTGGTGCTGGTTTGATCGGGTTGAGGTTCTGTCACGCGGCAAAGCTGCCGAGATTATCCCCGTGACCGAAGCTCCGCAGAGCGTTCTGCATGCAATTGCCTCGCCCCGTGGGGATATCGCGGGGCTGTCGATGGCCGAGCCGCAGGTGATGGGCATCCTGAACGTCACCCCAGATAGTTTTTCAGACGGTGGACGATATATCGACCCTGAAAACGCGCTGTCCCAAGCGCAAACCATGATCCGCGAAGGTGCGACGATTATTGACGTTGGGGGGGAAAGCACTCGCCCCGGTGCGGCTGTCGTTCCTGTCGAAGAAGAGACCGCACGTGTCGCGCAAGTTGTTGAGGCGCTGGCGAATGGCGGAGTTTGCGTTTCGATTGATACGCGAAAGGCAGCCGTCGCTGCAAAGACTGCTGAACTGGGGGCCAAGATCCTCAATGATGTGTCAGCAATGTCCTATGATCCAGCGATGGCCGAGGTTGCTGCCGCTACTGGTTTGCCGATCTGCTTGATGCATGCGCAGGGCACGCCCGAAACCATGCAGGCTGACCCGCGTTATGATGACGTAGTGCTCGATGTTTACGACTATCTGGCGGAACGGATTGAGGTGGCCATCGCCGCTGGGGTCAAGCGATCACAGATTATTGTTGATCCGGGTATCGGCTTTGGCAAAACACAACAGCATAACCTTGCGCTTTTGCGGCGCTTGTCGATCTTTCACACGCTTGGCTGTCCGATCCTCCTCGGAGCGAGCCGCAAACGTTTCATTGGTGAAATATCCGGTGCGCAGGATGCTGCCGAAAGGATGGCTGGATCGGTCTCTGTCGCGCTCGATGGTATTCGCCAAGGGGTGCAGATCGTGCGTGTCCATGATACTTTGCATACCAGACAGGCCATTAGCCTGCAGACTGCATTGTTTGGGACACTTTAATGACTCGTAAATTATTTGGTACGGATGGGGTGCGTGGGACCGCAAACCAATATCCGATGACCGCTGATATGGCCCTGAAAATTGGGGCCGCAGCTGGACGTTTTTTCCGCAACGACGGATCGAACGGCCATCGTGTGGTTATTGGTAAGGATACCCGTCTGTCGGGCTATATGTTCGAAAACGCCCTGACCGCTGGTCTGACCTCAACTGGTATGAACGTTCTACTGCTCGGTCCTGTGCCGACGCCTGCGGTTGGGATGCTCACCACGACGATGCGTGCCGATATGGGGATTATGATTTCCGCCAGCCACAACCCGCACCATGACAACGGCATCAAGTTCTTTGGCCCTGACGGGTTCAAGCTGTCGGACGAAGCTGAGGCCGAGATCGAAGCAATGGTGTTCGCGGATATCCAGCTCGCTCAGTCGATCAATATCGGTCGTGCAAAGCGTATCGACGACGGTCGTTTCCGTTACGCTGAACGGGTCAAGGCGACCTTCCCTCAGGGGCAGAACCTCAAGGGTTTGAAGGTCGTGATCGACTGCGCGAACGGGGCAGCGCATAAAGTTGCGCCTGAGGTTCTTTGGGAACTTGGCGCAGAGGTTATCCCCGTTGGCGTTGCGCCGAACGGCTACAACATCAATGAAAACTGTGGCTCGACCAGCCCACGCACTGCGGCTGAGACAATCGTGAGCCATGGCGCTGACGTTGGTATCTGCCTTGATGGCGATGCGGACCGCATCATGATCCTCGATGAAAAGGGCAATGTTGCAGACGGCGACCAGTTGATGGCGCTGATGGCGGGACGTTGGGCGGACGAGGGCCGTCTGTCGGGCGGTGCCTTGGTTGCGACGGTTATGTCGAACCTTGGCCTAGAGCGTTACCTCGACGGTCGCGGTTTGCGGCTAGAACGCACCAATGTCGGTGACCGCTATGTCGTCGAACGGATGCGGGCAGGGGGCTATAACCTCGGTGGTGAACAGTCTGGCCACATCGTGATGACGGATTTTGCGACGACTGGGGATGGCCTCTTGGCTGGTCTGCAGTTCCTCGCCGCTATGATCGCGACAGGAAAGAAAGCCAGCGAACTGACGAAGTCGTTTGAGACGGTCCCGCAGATGCTCAAAAACGTGCGCTATTCGGCGGGCAGTGATCCGCTCTCTGCAGAGAGCGTGAAGCAGGCGATTGCTGATGCAGAGGGCCTGTTAGTCGGCAAAGGGCGTCTCTTGATCCGTAAATCGGGGACTGAACCGCTCGTGCGTGTTATGGCCGAATGCGAAGATGCGGCGCTGCTAGAGCAGGTCGTTGACGGGATCGTGGCCGAGGTTCAAACCGCAGCCTGACCGCTAGGACACCAGACATGAAAAAAGCGCCCCGTTTGGGGCGCTTTTGCATTTGGGGTGGCGGGTTTTCCCGCCACGCGGCCAAATTAGTTTTTCGCTTTGTCGACCATTTTGCCTTTGGAGATCCAAGGCATCATTTCGCGAAGTTTAGCACCAGTTGCTTCGATCAGGTGCTCGTCGTTTGCACGACGCGACGCTTTGAGGGTCGGCTGACCAACAGCGTTTTCCAGCATGAAGTCGCGAACGAATTTGCCCTGCTGAATGTCTGCCAGAACTTCTTTCATCGCAGCTTTGGTCTGCTCGTACGGCAGGATGCGCGGGCCGGTGACGTACTGGCCGTATTCTGCAGTGTTCGAGATCGAGTAGTCCATGTTAGCGATGCCGCCTTCATAGATCAGGTCAACAATCAGTTTCACTTCGTGCAGACATTCGAAGTACGCCATTTCCGGTGCGTAGCCAGCCTCAACGAGGGTTTCAAAGCCACAACGGATCAGTTCAACGAGACCACCGCAGAGAACGGCCTGTTCGCCGAAGAGGTCGGTTTCGCACTCTTCACGGAAGTTGGTTTCGATGATGCCCGAACGACCGCCGCCGATAGCGGAGCAGTAGGACAGACCGATTTCGAGAGCTTTGCCAGTTGCGTTCTGGTGAACAGCTACGAGGCAAGGAACGCCGCCGCCTTTGAGGTATTCGCCGCGAACGGTGTGACCTGGGCCTTTCGGCGCCATCATGATCACGTCAACGCCAGCTTTCGGCTCGATCAGGCCAAAGTGTACGTTCAGGCCGTGAGCGAATGCGATCGCTGCGCCTTCACGAAGGTTGTCGTGAACGTATTTCTTGTAGGTCTCTGCCTGATGTTCGTCGGGCATGGTGAACATGATGACGTCGCACCATGCTGCAGCTTCAGCGATGTCCATCACTTTGAGGCCTTCACCTTCGGCTTTTTTAGCCGATGCTGAACCCGGACGCAGAGCAACAACAACGTTTTTCGCGCCAGAGTCACGCAGGTTCAGTGCGTGTGCGTGGCCTTGGGAGCCGTAGCCGAGGATAGCAACTTTAGCTTCTTTGATCAGGTTCACATCGCAATCGCGATCGTAATAAACGCGCATTTTGGCGCTCCTTGTGTATCGGGTTTCGATTGGGGCGCAGATTAGGTTTGGATTACGGAAAATGCGATAGCGGAAGCGATGAAATTTGCAGATTTTTCGCGATAGTTATTCGTCAAGTAATCTGATAATGTAAATTTCATGCTTGATGACCTTGATCGCCGTATTCTTCGGCTACTTCAATCTGATCCTACGATGCCTTTGCCCGATCTGGCAGAGGCCTGCGGGTTGACGACTGGCCGCGCGACACGCCGATTGGATAAACTGCGCGAATTGGGTGTCCTCAAGGGGCAGGAGGCCGTGATCGACTGGCGCGCGCTAGGGTTCGACGTAGCGGTTTCGCTACGCTGCACGCTGTATAAGACCCAAGGTCGCGCATTTGACGATTTCCTTGAGGCCGCACGTCAGGTGCCCGAAGTGATTGAAATCCAAACCTTCCTCGGGCGTGTGGATGTGCGATTGCATATCGTGGCGCGGGACCTCGCGCATTGGCAGTCCATCTATCGTGATCGCGTTCTCGAACTGCCTCACATTGCTGAAATTGAGTCATTGCTCACCGTGGCGACCGTCAAACGGGAGGAGTCTCTTCCGCTATGATCGAGCTGGATGACATCGACCGCAAAATCCTACGTGCGCTACAGCAGGACGCGACCCAATCGGCAAGCCAGTTGGGACGCCGGTTCGATCTGTCGCAACCTGCAACATGGCGGCGGATTAAACGGTTGGAAGAGGCGGGTGCCATCGCGGGGCGGCGTTTGGTGCTGGACCGTGAAAAGCTCGGCTTTGGGGTGACGGTTTTTCTGGGCGTTAAACTGGTCGCCAAAGGACGGGTGAGCCTAGAGGACTTCGAACGCGCTGTGTCCGCCATTCGTGAAGTGCAAACGGTGGAGCACGTATTGGGGCTCTATGACTACCGCCTTCGTGTCGTCGCGACCGACCTCTCGGATTTTGAACGCGTCCTGCGCCGACGGATCATGACCCTCCCTGGGGTTGGGAACGTTGAGGCGAACGTGCTTTTGACTGAGGAGCGCCGCCCCGGCCCTCTGTGACAAAGGTGTTATGCGCTTTGCTGGGTAAAATCGGTTAACACCTCCTCAACAGAGGGAGATGCCGATGAAATACGCTATTTTTGCACTGATGATCACTGTTGCAGGCCCAGTAGTCGCGCAATCGATGCATGGTCACCCAGTTGATAGCAACGGCATGCCCATGCACGACATGACCAATATGCCCGGATTGCAGGGGACAAACGCGCAGCCGCATGAAAGCGCTGAACTGGCGGTGATGTTCAACAATTTCTCGACCCTCTCACGCACGGTAGAGAACCTCCCGAACGGTATTCGCACTGTTACGACGAGCTCTGATCCTGCGGTGATGGATGCGTTAACCAGCCACGTCGTCGGCATGATCGGGCGGGTTGAGGCGAAAGACAGCCCCGACATTTTCATCCAAAGCCCAACCTTGGACATCTTTTTCGAACGCGGTGACCAGATTGTGACGACGATTGATGTAACGGATGAAGGTGTCGTTGTGACTCAAACCTCAGACGATCCAGAATTGGTCGAAGCGATGCATGTCCATGCGGCCGAAGTGTCTGCCATGGCAGAGCGCGGGATGATGGCTGTCCATGAAATGATGATGCAGCGGCATCATTAATATCAGCGCGCGCCGAGGCCCATTTCCATCAGGGCCTTTCGCACGGGTGCCACGGAATAGAGCGCTTCAATGCCTTTGGCACGCAGGTCGCGGATGCTCTGGGCACCGGCGATTGACGCGCGGTTCAGGGCATCGACGCCTTTGACCCGCAGGACGACTTCACCGTGACGGCGGCGTTCGTAGGTGGCCAACATCTGCGCATCACCCAAGCATTCGGGCCGTTCTTTGGCGAGGTCGAGAAGGCAGATCATATCGCCGAGGCTCATGTTCAGCCCCTGTGCGCCAATCGGAGGCACGACGTGCGCGGCTTCCGCCACCAAGGCACAACGCTGCGCGGTCATGCGGTCGGCAACTTGGCTGATGATCGGCCACGCCTGACGTTTGCCGACGACTTGCAAGGGGCCGTAGATGCCCGCGGACCGTTCGGTTGCCGCCTTGTTAAATTCATCTTCGGGGAGGTCGCGCAAACGCAACACCTCAGCACCGTTTTCCATCCAGACCACAGCAGAGCAAGGTTTGCCGTCTTGATCAGGCAATGGGACCAGCGTGAAAGGGCCGCCAGATCGGTGGACTTCGGTAGATACGTTGTAGTGCGGGGCTTCGTGGGTTACGGCAAAGACCACGGCCTTTTGTCCGTACCGCGTGGTCTTGGCGTCAATACCAGCGGCCTGACGAACGGCAGAGTTGCGACCATCCGCCCCGATCACCAACTTGCACCGCACTTGGGTGCCATCGGTCAGCATGACGAGCGCTTCAGCTTCGCGGGTGGTCATGGACTTGAACCCGACGCCAGCGCGGAAATCGACCGTATCCAATTCAGCCAAACGGGCCACCATTTCACGGCGAAGGAGCCAGTTCGGCAGGTTCCAGCCAAACGGCAGGTCAGAAATGTCCGAGGCGTTGAAATCTTTGATGACGCGCGGTTCGGGATCAACCCCACCCGCATCAACGATCCGCATCACCTGAAGGGGCGCCGCGTGGGCGTCCAGCTTGTCCCAAATCCCCGCATCGGCGAGGAAATTCCGCGACCCTTGGAAAAACGCGGTCGTGCGGTGATCAGAGTCTGCGCTGGTATTATCCGTCACGGGCGGCGCGGGATCCACGCAAACAACCGAAAACCCAGCTGCCCCAAAGGCCGCCGCACAAGACAGGCCGGCAACGCCGCCACCTGCGATCACAATATCCGCAGAAATCCGTTCCATATGGATAGACATAGGCCTGTCTAAGGGCAGGGAAAAGGTCTGTTAGATCACCTGCGACAGAAAAGCCGCGAGATCATCGGTGTGGTGGTGAATATGCGGGGCGGGCAAGGGATCAGGGCCTACGTGAACGGTGCGCATACCCAATGCATGAGGCACCGCGAGGTTACGAACATCGTCCTCGAACATCGCGCCGAATTCGGGCGCTAGATTGTCGAGAGCAAAGATAGCCTCAAAGGCTGCCTGTTCAGGTTTGGGGCGATAGCCCGCGTGTTCAACGCCGTAAACAGCATCAAACAGCCCCATCAGTCCTCGTGCCTCTAACACCTTGAGTGCATAGGGACGCGCCCCGTTGGTGTAGACGACCTTTCGTCCAGGGAGCGCGTCAATCCGCGCAGCTAGGGCTGGATCGGGCGAAAGCACTGAAAAATCTATGTCATGGACCGCATCGAGGTAAGGATCTGGGTCAATCGAATGTTCGGTCATCAATCCCGCTAGCGTGGTCCCGTATCGTTTCCAATAGGTGTCGCGCAGGTGGTCGGCGACCTCCGGCGTGACGTTCAACGCCTTCGCCACATAGTCGGTCATTTTGACTTCAATCTGGTCGAAAAGCCGAGCCGAGGGCGGGTACAGCGTGTTGTCCAAATCAAAGACCCACGCGCGGACATGTTTGAAAGATGCAGCAACCATGACGACACAGGTAAAGCGACGCATTGACGCCTGCAACGGCTTTGGCTTGATTGCGGGGCGAAATGATGACTAGGCTCTAACACTCAATATGACGAAAGTGGCCATGCAAGACCCTAAACACGCCCAAAAAGACGCCTATCAACTGATCCTCGAGGCAATCGACAGCCACATTTACAAGCCGGGTGACCGGTTGGTGGAAAGTGACCTTGCAGATCGGTTCGGTGTGTCGCGGACCCCGATCCGTGAAGCGCTCCAGCGTCTTGAGACGCAGAGCCTGCTGACCCGCGATGGTCGGTCGCTGATTGTGGCGTCCTTGGATCATACGCAGATGGCAGAGCTGTACGTGGTGCGTGGTGAACTCGAAGGGCTGGCAGCACGACTTGCTGCGCGGCACGCCACGCCCGAAGAAATTCGCGTGTTGAAAGATATGGTTCAGGCAGACCGCAAGTTGCTGGGTGATCCGTCGGCGCTGAGCCGCGCGAACAAACGGTTCCACAAACAAATCCACCTTGCTTCGCACAATCGGTTCTTGGTTCAACAACTCGACCTTGTGCATCGATCGATGGCGCTGCTTGCGACGACATCATTGGCGGCAGAGGGGCGCGGTGATGATGCGCTTGCTGAACATGATGCGATTGTTGAGGCGATTGCGGCGGGGGATGGGGATGCGGCGGATAAAGCGCTGCGCGAACACATTTCAAAGGCTTTCGTCACGCGATTGAAGCTGGACGCTGCGAAGGTCGAAAACAGTTAGGCTCCACCGAATTTTCCATGCGCCGTCTTGTCCCAGTAAAACGGGCGGTGCAGGAGTTCGCCTAACCCCTTGTAGGCTGCGAGGCTGGCGAGCGGGAAATAGAGGTGCAACGTGGGCACCCACGGTAAAAGCCACAGCCGCCCCGATGCCCTAGCCCCGAGGATGGCAGCGGTGAGGTGGACGGCTTCGGAGGTCGCGAATAAAACCGACAGCGTGATCAAGCCTGACGGTGGTAGAACGTCTCTGACTGGATGCCAAAGGCCGAGCGGGATGGCCCAAAAACTCCACATTAGCGGCGCGGTTACGAATTGGGTCAGTGTACCGAGGAATTGTACCTGAAATCCTAAGAATTTCCGCCAGCCAAGATCGCTTAGCAATTGTCGCGGGTTTCGCATGTGAACACCGTAGGTGATCGCATAGCCCTTGAGCCATCGTGACCGCTGTTTGATCCACGGCCAGACGTGACTGTTGGCCTCTTCACCCGTGACAGTTCGAACGATTTCAGTGCGATAGCCATGTCGGGCGAGGCGCACGCCCAAATCCGCGTCCTCTGTCACGTTATGCGCATCCCAACCGCCAAGCTTTTCTAAAACGGATCGTCGGAAAAACAACGTGGTGCCGCCGAGTGGGATCAGAAAGCCGAGGCGTTCGAGCCCAGGGAGGATGACGCGAAACCAAGTGGCGTATTCCAGTGCGAAGCAACGCGACAGCCAGTTCGTTTTGGCGTTGTAGAAATCGAGCATCCCCTGAAGGCAGGCGACCTTAGGTCCGACAGCGGCAAAGCGGGCGACAATTGCGCGGATCTGCTGAGGATCGGGCGCGTCTTCGGCATCATAAACGCCAATGATGGACCCTCTGGCAAAAGTCAGTCCGTAGTTCAGCGCGCGCGGTTTCGTTTTCACCGTCCCTTGGGGCACAACGATAGCCCGCATAAAACGGGGGAGCGTGGTTGCCAACAGGGCCTGCCGCGTCATCTGATCGTCCGCTTCGAGCAAAAGACACACGTCCAAGAGATCGTGCGGATAGTCCAAGGCCGACAGCCGATCCACTAAACGCGCCGCGATTTCGCTTTCGTGATAGAGAGGCACCATGATCGTCACGATCGGTAAACGATGGGGCGCGGCTGGGGGCGCTGGTTTTGCTTCGGGGCGGAACTGCATGATGACGGCGGCAGCCTTAAGTGCGGTATTGGCAACGGTCCAAAACAACATGATGCCAAAGAGCACAATCGCAGTAGGCCCGAACCACGCAAAGAGGCTGGCGATGGCGAACGCGATAAAACCCAGCGTAATATTGGCCGCATGACGAGCATTCCAGCCGCGGCAGCTTTCCCCGCTCGCCACTTTTTCTTCGGCAAGGCGGGCGAGGGTGTCATTGGCACAGGATCGAATGGCGGCGTGAAGCGCAGCTTCGGTCGTTACAGCCCATCGAATTGCACCGAATTGCGAGGTTAGCTTTTCGCGGTGGCGGGCAAAATCTTCAGGGCGGGCGGTTAGGATAATGACCTCGCCCGCCATAGACCGCCAAGGAAGAATAGCATTTTCGATACAGTAGGTCGCGCCGATTTGATGTAGAAGCCGCGTGTCGGGTTTGTGTTTGCAAGGATCAACCATGCCGACACCTGCGATGGCGGCCTCGACCTCTGCCATTTTGGCCGCGCTGATCGACAGTCGCAGACGCAAGGTATCCGCCAATCGACAGCCCTGTCTGCTTGCGTCCTGTTCAGCGACCGCCACGCGCTGGGCAGAGGCAAACCCACGGCGGATCACCTCTTTGCCCAAAGGGCTCAGAGACGGTGCAAACGGTTCTACCACAACCGTCCTGAAACTGCGCGTGTGCTGCAAAAAGAAAACTCCCGACTTTTCAGGCGGGAGTTCACTCTATTTCGGCTTAAAGCGGCGTTAACGCGATTAGGCTTTGCGCGCTTCCATGGCGTCGGCGAAACGCTCGAACAGGTAGAAGCTGTCCTGCGGACCCGGCGATGCCTCTGGGTGGTGCTGAACCGAGAACACCGGACGATCAGCCATGCGGATGCCGCAGTTCGATCCGTCAAACAGCGAGATGTGGGTTTCGACAACACCTTCGGGGAGCGTCTGGCTGTCCACGGTAAAGCCGTGGTTCATTGACGTGATTTCGACCTTGCCCGTGTCTTTGTCTTTGACAGGGTGGTTTGCACCGTGGTGGCCGTGGTTCATTTTCACAGTCTTTGCGCCGAGCGCGAGCGCCAGCATTTGGTGCCCGAGGCAGATACCAAAGACGGGTAGATCGGTGGTATCCAGAACCTGTTTGATCATCGGAACAGCGTACTCGCCGGTCGCCGCTGGGTCACCAGGGCCGTTCGAGAGGAACACGCCATCAGGATTGTGCGACAGGACGTCTTCGGCGGTTGCTGTTGCAGGCAGGACGATCACGTCGCAGCCCGCGGAAGCAAGGCAGCGCAGGATGTTACGCTTTGCGCCATAGTCAACGGCAACGACCTTGTGTTTCGGTGCGGTGTTCGGCTGATAGCCATCAGGCCAAGCCCAACGCATTTCGTTCCATTTGTAGGACTGTGCGCAGGTCACATCTTTGGCGAGGTCGAGACCGACCAGACCTTTGAACCCACGTGCCGCAGCGACGAGCGCCTCAGCGTCGAAGTTACCTTCGGGATCGTGGGCGAGAGCGACGTGAGGTGCACCTTGCTGGCGGATAGCGCGGGTCAGGCGACGGGTATCGATGCCGCCGATACCGATGCGACCTTTCTTAGTGAGCCAAGCGGTCAACTCTTCGGTCGCACGCCAGTTCGACGGCTCGGTCGGGTCCCATTTGACAACCATGCCAGCCGAAACGGGATCGGCTGTTTCGTCGTCTTCTTCGTTGACGCCAGTGTTGCCGATGTGTGGGAAGGTGAAGGTGACGATCTGTCCAGCGTAGGACGGATCGGTCATGATTTCCTGATATCCCGTCATCGCTGTGTTAAAGCAAAGCTCTGCGGTGGTCTGGCCCGTCGCGCCGAACCCCTTACCATAAAACAGAGTGCCATCAGCTAGCGCGAGGCAGGCGGTCGGTTTTTGGGCGGTTCCGTTCGGCATGGCAGCGACTCCTTATGGTCAAATTGCTGCGTTACTAGGCATGAGCCACCATAGGGTCAAGGCCGTAACGTTCCAAGCCTCAGATGAGGTTGTCACGAACGGATAGGACAGGTAAAGCTGCGCGGATGTTATCGCTCGCAAGGGGAACGGGATGGACATGCGTGAACGGATTAACGCAGCACTCAAAGAGGCGATGAAGGCGAAAGACGCGGGACGGCTTTCGACACTTCGTTTGATCAGTGCTGCGATCAAGGACCGCGAAATTGCTGCTCGTGGGGATGGTGAAGAGTCGGTCATCGGTGATGATGAGGTTCTCGCGATCCTTGGTAAAATGGTAAAGCAACGTCAGGAAAGTGCCCGCCAATACGAAGAGGGCGGTCGTCTGGAACTGGCCGAGAAAGAACGCGGCGAGATCAGCGTGATCGAAGATTTCCTGCCGCGTCAGTTGGATGACGCTGAGGTTGACGCAGCGATCACTGCTGCTATGGCCGAAGTCGGCGCGGAATCGATCCGCGACATGGGCAAGGTGATGGGGGCCTTAAAGGCCAAATACACTGGCCAAATGGACTTTGGCGCTGTTGGCCCGATGGTCAAAGCAAAACTGGGATAAAAAATTAGGGGGGCGCTGGCCCCCCTTTTTGTTTCTGCTGTCTTACGCGACAGATCGGATCAAACGACCCAAGCGGGCGATGCCTTCGTTGATTTCTGGCGGGCGGGCGCAGGAGAACGACAGGCGGATCGTATTTCCGTTCGACCCATCCGCGAAAAAGGCCCGGCCGGGCACAAATGCGACTCTTTCCGTTTCAAGCGATTGCGCGAGAAGCGTTGCACCGTCGATATGCGCGGGCAGGGTGATCCAGACAAACATGCCGCCTTCGGGACGGGTCCAAGTCACGCCCTCGGGCATTTCGCGTTCCAGCGCGGCGAGCATGTTGTCTCGACGGCTCGAATAGACTTCGCGCAGCTTGGCAACCTGATCGGCAAAACCATCTTTGGCGACGCGATGAATTGCGATTTGGTTCAGGGTGGAGGAATGCAGGTCTGCTGCCTGTTTGATCAGAACGAGACGCTGGATCACAGGTTTTGCGGCAACAGCCCAACCAACGCGAAGACCAGGGGCGAGCGTTTTGGAGAAACTGCCACAGTATATAGTGCGCGTGTTTTCAATGCCGCCCGACCGTTGGATATCGAGCGCGAGGATCGGCGGGACCGCCTCGCCATCATACCGCAGACCTTGATAGGCGGCGTCTTCGATCACGGGGATATCGAGCGATTCAGCGAGGTCGAGAAGCGCGTTGCGTGCGCGTTCATCCAATGTGATACCTGTTGGGTTCGCAAAGTCAGAGCTGGTGTATGCGAATTTTACCTCGCCACCCGCTTCTTCAGCAGAGGCTCGGTAATCGGCGGCAGAGCGGTTTGATGCTGGATCAAGGCGGTCGTACGAGGGTTCGTAAGCGTTAAACGCCCCGAGTGCGCCCATGTAAGTTGGCCAACCCACCAAAGCTGTATCGCCCGGAGATAAAAACAGTTTGCCCAAGTAATCTAAGGCTTGCTGCGACCCTGAGGTGATCAGGATGTTTTCAGTGGTGCAGTCGATCCCAATGTCGCGCATCTGGCTCGCGATCCAATCGCGAAGCGGTAGATAGCCTTCGGACACAGAGTATTGCAGGGCTTGTTCAGCCTGAAGGCCACTAAACAGGTCCGCAAACGCGTCCGCAAAGGCTTCTTTGGGGAAAAGTGCGGGGTCAGGAATGCCGCCCGCAAAAGAAATAATGTCAGGCTGGTCCAAAAGTTTGAGCAATTCGCGGATTTCAGATGCCTTCATCCGTGATTGGCGCGTTGCGAAAACCTGTTCCCAGTCCATGATTCCCTCCCGTGGGGTCTGTGATGGGTGAGAATTGATCTGGCCTGTCATTAAGTCAATAGAGCTGACCTAACAGTCCCGTTAGCGCCAAATATTATGGTGTTTCGTGAAAAAATTCTTTTTGGACATGTAAAATTTGACATGCATCAAAGTTTTCAGGGAGCGCGAATGGCATCGTGAACCCACGGCGCGCCTTGACGCTACCTCCCCTGCGGTTGGGGTGCGCCATAATATCTCAACGTATCAGACCTTTCGAATATTGCCGAAAGCGCGTTGAAGCACTAGAACCTCCCCAAAGCTCGGGCGGAGTCTGTGACTCGGTCCGCTCATGATTTGACCAAAAGGGGAGAGCCACATGGCAGATGCAGCCATCCATGGCCATGAACATCACGACGAACGGGGCTTCTTTACCCGTTGGTTCATGTCCACCAACCACAAAGACATCGGGATCATGTACCTGTTCGTATCGGGTATCGTAGGTTTCATCTCGGTCGCCTTTACTGTCTACATGCGTCTCGAGTTGATGCATCCGGGCGTTCAGTACATGTGCCTTGAAGGTGCGCGTTTCATCGCGGACGCTTCTGCGCCCTGTACTCCGAACGGTCACCTCTGGAACGTTATGATCACCTATCACGGTGTTTTGATGATGTTCTTCGTGGTTATTCCGGCTCTGTTCGGTGGCTTCGGTAACTACCTGATGCCGCTGCAAATCGGCGCTCCGGACATGTCGTTCCCACGTATGAACAACCTGTCGTTCTGGATGTATGTCGCTGGTGTTGCGCTGGGTGTTGCGTCCATGCTGTCGCCGGGTGGCAACGGCCAGCTCGGTTCGGGCGTTGGCTGGGTTCTCTACCCGCCACTGTCGACTTCCGAAGGTGGCTATTCCATGGACCTCGCGATCTTTGCGGTTCACGTTTCTGGTGCGTCGTCGATCCTTGGTGCGATCAACATCATCACGACCTTCCTCAACATGCGCGCGCCGGGCATGACCCTGCACAAAGTGCCGCTGTTTGCATGGTCGGTCTTCGTGACTGCATGGCTGATCCTTCTGTCGCTGCCTGTTCTGGCTGGCGCAATCACCATGCTCCTGATGGACCGTAACTTTGGTACCTCGTTCTTCCAGCCTGCTGGCGGTGGTGACCCGATCCTGTATCAGCACATCCTGTGGTTCTTTGGCCACCCGGAAGTGTACATCATCATCATCCCGGGCTTTGGTATCATCAGCCACATCATCTCGACCTTCTCGAAAAAGCCGATCTTCGGCTACCTCCCGATGGTCTACGCAATGGTTGCAATCGGTGTTCTGGGCTTCGTTGTTTGGGCACACCACATGTACACCGTTGGTATGTCGCTGAGCCAGCAGTCCTACTTCATGCTCGCAACGATGGTTATCGCTGTTCCGACTGGTGTTAAGATCTTCTCGTGGATCGCGACCATGTGGGGCGGTTCGGTAGAGTTCAAATCGCCGATGCTCTGGGCGTTCGGCTTCTTGTTCCTCTTCACCGTTGGCGGCGTGACCGGCATCGTTCTGTCGCAGGCAGCAGTCGACCGCGCTTACCATGACACTTACTACGTGGTTGCTCACTTCCACTACGTGATGTCGCTGGGCGCTGTGTTCGCGATCTTCGCAGGTATCTACTTCTACCTGCCGAAATTCTCGGGCCGCGCTGCACCGGAATGGGCCGCAAAGCTGCACTTCTGGATGATGTTCATCGGTGCAAACCTGACCTTCTTCCCGCAGCACTTCTTGGGCCGTCAGGGTATGCCGCGTCGTTACATCGAGTATCCAGAAGCATTCGCTCAGTGGAACTACGTATCGTCGATCGGTGCATTCATCGCCTTCGCATCGTTCTGTTTCTTCATCGTCGTTCTTGCGTACACCCTGCTTGCAGGCCGTCGTGAGACCCGTCCGAACCCGTGGGGCGAATTCGCTGACACGCTGGAATGGACCCTGCCTTCGCCGCCGCCGGAGCACACCTTCGAGCAGCTGCCGAAGCAGGAAGACTGGGACAAACAGCACGCCCACTAAGATACGCAAAACCCCGGCCTCAGCGCCGGGGTTTTCATTTGTTGGACCGCGACAGGGCGTCCCCTTTACCCATGTCTCTGCCCGCCTATAGTTACGCGCAGAAACAGCTGCAAAACTCACATGCCTTACGAATGGATTGACCCTGTGCCGGAGGCCGACGCGCCCTTGGCTGAACTGCACCTCTGGCCTTATCGAAGCCTGCCGAAAGCGGGGTTCGTCTGGTTTGTCGGGGGAACGGTGACACTGCTGTCGCTGCCGCTTTTGGCAGTGATTGGGACGGCGGTTCTGTGGGGGCTGCTGCCGTTTATCTTGCTCGTCACTTGGGCGATGTGGGCCGCGCTCCAGCGTAGTTATCGGGATGGCGAGATATTGGAAGAGCTGTTGATCTGGAACGATCACCTCACGCTCACCCGTCACAACCCGCGCAAGCCGACCCAGAATTGGGAGGCCAACCCCTATTGGGTGCGTTTGACCCGCCATGCGACTGGCGGTCCTGTGCCAGAATATCTGACGATGAAAGGCCAGTCTGACCGCGAGGTAGAGATAGGGGCGTTTCTCACTGTCAGCGAACGCAAACGGCTCTATTCGGAAATTCGCGAGGCGCTAGATCGCTGCCGTTAACCCGCGCAGCGCGGTGTTACCACACGGTCGAATGTGGACATCAACGCAACGTCGACATCTTCCATTGTCACGGGAAGTCCTAGATCAACAAGTGACGTGACACCGTGCTGAGTGATCCCGCAGGGCACGATCCCGCCAAAATGGCTGAGGTCGGGCTCTACGTTGATCGACAGGCCATGGAAGCTCACCCATTTCTTGAGCCGAACACCAAGGGCCGCGATTTTATCTTCGCGCACAGATCCATCGGGCAAAAGGGGCTTATCGGGGCGAGGCACCCAAACACCGACGCGACCATCGCGAATTTCGCCGTGCACGTTGAATTCGGCGAGGGCTGCGATGATCCACTGTTCCATATCGCGCACAAAGCACCGCACATCGCGCCCGCGTTCGCCCACGTTGAGCATCACATAGGCTACGCGCTGACCAGGGCCGTGGTATGTATATTGCCCGCCACGTTTGCTCTCAAAGACAGGGAACCGATCAGGTTCGAGCAGGTCCGCAGGTTTCGCAGAAGTGCCCGCCGTGTAAAGCGGAGGATGTTCGACCAGCCAAATTGCTTCTTCAGCCTCGCCTGCGTGAATGGCTTCGGCGCGCGCCTCCATAAAGGCGACGGCTTCGTTATAGTCGGTCAATCCAGTTGAGGTGATCCATTCTACCATGGTTCATGCGGGCAAAAGCCCTGCCTCCTTAATTGCGGGGATATAGGTTCGGCTGACGGGAATATCCGCGCCATAAGACATCGTCAGGATCGCGCGGTCGCCCGTGCGTTTGGCCGATGTGACTGCGGCGGTGGCAACCCAATGGGACCGATGCACCTGTAGGCCAGCGGTCTGCCCCACCTCTTTGATCGCATCTGCCAATCGCATCAGAATCATCTCTTCGCCCTTATCGGTTCGGATACGGACATAATGATCCTCGACCGAAATCGCCACCAATGCGCCGCGCTTTTCCATCGGCAGACGCGAGAGGATCGAGGGGAGGCTGGGAGCTGCAGCAGGCGCTGTCGATGGTTTAGCGACGAGCTGTAGGATCAGGGTTACGACCGCACCGATAACAAAGACTGACAAGGGTAGGGTATAGGCGTCCTGACCTGACGGCACAAAATCGATAAGCGCCCAGTTCACCGCAAGAACGATCGCCATAATGGTCAGGCCATTTGCCACAGCCGTGACGAGAGAGCGGAGAGGCGGGGAAAAGCGGTCTGGCATGGCGGCGCGGCAGTATGCGCTGACACCATAGCCGCCCGCGTAGGTCAGGGCGATCATCACCAGCCAGTAGCCAAGGCGCGGGAGCGCGCGCATCGTCTCTCCCGATCCGAAAGGAGCCACCACGGTGAGGACCACAGCAACGCCCACAATCACAGCCGCCGTAACAGGTTGGCTAAAATGGCGTCGCAATTCACGAAGCGCAGAATGCGATGGCTGTGTGGTCACGGTCGTCTTACGCCTTTTCACGTATCCCGCGTTGAGCGGCTTGGTTGGTTCGGCTTCAACCTAAACAACTCATTCCCAAAGGAGAAGCAAATGTCGTTCGCCCCATTCCTCGCAGCCTCACCCACTATTCAGATACATGCCATCGCCGCCACTCTCGCGCTCGTCCTCGGACCTGTTGCGATTTACCGTGATCGGCGGGACGTGCTGCACAAATGGATCGGCTATATTTGGGTGATTGCGATGCTCTGCACGGCGCTATCGTCCTTTGGAATCCGCGCATATGCGGTCATTGGTCCCTTTAGCCCGATTCACCTGCTGTCATGTCTGGCAATTTGGTCGATTTGGGTGGGGATGCGCTACATTTATCAGGGAAATATTCGCGCCCACCGGAAAACTTTTCAAAGTCTTTATTGGAATGGTGTCCTTGTGGCGGCTTTGTTCAATTTCTTGCCCGGACGCATCGTAAACCGCTTGTTTTTCAACGATGCGCGCGAAATTGGCTGGGTTGTGATCGGCGCTGGAGGGGCATTTTTGGTGGGCCGTATCCTCGTGTCACGACAGTTGTTTGCACGACTGACATGATTTCTTCATTTTTGCTCTTGAGGTGGGTGCGTGGTTGGTCTAGAGACCGCGCACCAAGCCTAGACAGTGCGGTCGTGGCGGAATTGGTAGACGCGCAGCGTTGAGGTCGCTGTGGGGTAACTCCCGTGGAAGTTCGAGTCTTCTCGACCGCACCAACTACTCTCCTGAGATTGTTGATTACATTAAGTAAGCGCCCCTTAAACGGGTGCGTTTTCTGCCGTTACACCGTTCAGCGTTTGTACGGAGTAACCAATGGCGATTTACACGAAAGTAGGGTTTGGTACCTCGGATCTGATCGGATTTACGGGGAGCACCTTCACAGTCGGGTCAACAATCCATTTGGACCCGAACTGGTCTGCATCGACCGATGGTTACAACTTCTCCATCGACGACGCCGATTTGCTGTTGTTGATCGAAACCTCAGATACGCTTTTTGGTGGTGACCGTAATAACGACGAAGTTGGTGACGACGGCTACAAGCAAACGCTCACTTTGCGCGATCCTTCGGGGAATGTTGTCGCAAGCGGCAGATCCTACCTAGAAGATGTCTATGTGTTTCGGGCGCCCGATGGCTCTGAAGTTCGGCTTTACACGGTAGAGGTTGGAGGCGTTTGGGTCGGCACTCTTGCTGACAAGCAAATGACGCCAGGTGTGACCTATGAGCTGGTCTCTACCTCCAATACGGATGGTGTCAGCTACAGTACGCTCGTTAGTCAAACCTACGAGTCATCGCAGTTTAACACCATGGTTGGGTCCAACACTTATGGTGACACGCTGTATGGCGGGATCGGCAATGATACCATCATTGCACAAGGTGGCGATGATACTATTGACGGCGGGTCGGGCGACGACACCATTTACTATGGGGCTGGGAATGACCTCGTTTATGGCGGCGATGGCAACGACGTTATCGATGATGTCGGTGGCACCCAGCTGAGCGGTGCCGATACCGTTTATGGTGGGGCAGGGAACGATACCGCGTGGCTTGGCCTCGATGGGGATACGTTCTATGGCGGAACTGGAAACGACACCGTTTACGGCGAAAGCGGGAATGACACGCTTTACGGTGAGGTCGGCGACGACTGGCTTCAAGGCGATGATGGTGATGACATCCTCGCCGGTGGTGATGGAAACGATGTTTTGTTCGGTGGGACGGGTAATGACGTTTTTGTCGTCTCGTCTGGTTTGGACTACATCGGGGATTTTGACCTAGGCGACAGCAACTTTGATGGTCGAACCAACGATCAGCTTGATGTCAGTAACCTAACGAACGGAAACGGCGACCCGATCCGAACAGTTGATGTAACGGTCATCGACGATGGGTCTGGAAATGCAAAGCTGATGTTCCCGAACGGGGAGCAATTGATCCTTGCGGGCATTGCGCCATCTCTGGTCGACACCGGGGCTGAGCTGTTCAAGATCGGCATCCCATGTTTCACCGCAGGCACAATGATTTTGACGCCGAAAGGCGAGGTGCCTGTCGAGAACCTCCGCGTTGGTGACATCGTTGTCACCCGAGACAACGGCCCACAGCCCATTGTGTGGTGTGGATCGCGGCATTTGTCATCGGATGAATTAGACGCCTCGCCAGACCTGAGGCCTATCCGACTTGATGCGTCGATATTGGGCGGCGACCGTGGACTACTCGTGTCTCCCCAACATGGAGTATTCACGAAGACCGAAGAACGCGGTGGTTCCGATGCACTTGTGCGGGCAAAGCACCTCGCTCGGCTCAAGGGCGGGAAGGTTCGGGTAGCTCAGGGTGTGAAAAAGGTGACCTACGTGCATCTCATGTTCGAGAAACACCAGATCATCTACGGCAACGGGATTGCGTCGGAGAGCTTCTATCCTGGACCTTGGGGATTAACCGCGCTTGAGCGTGAGTCGGTGTTTGAGGTGCTACGTTTGTTCCCAGAAATAGGTCGACTCGGAGCCGAAACGGGCTACGGGCAAACTGCGCGACCAGTAGCGAAATTCCGCGACCTTCCAGAATCTATTAGCGACATGGCATTGTCGCAACTATGAAGGACAGTCGCTTGACGTAAGGCAAGCTAGAACGAATTTTTCCTGAAGGGCCCCGAAACCAAAGTCTATTTGACTGATGTTTGCGCCAACTAAAGTCATTTGTCGGGAATTTAGGAATGTGATGGGTAAAAACAACCTAACTGGTTGCAATATGGAAAGTGGACGGGAATAGTTCTCCTTACAAACGGGCGGGCAAACCGCTGTAGATATCAGGGAGTGCCGTTTTGGCTTCAAGCGCAACGGACAGCGCGTTCGTAGAATTCGAACGCGTGCAGAAAAGTTATGATGGCGAGACGCTCGTCGTCAAAGATCTCAACCTGAGCATGCCGAAAGGCGAGTTCCTTACCATGCTTGGACCGTCAGGGTCTGGTAAGACCACGTGTCTTATGATGTTGGCAGGGTTTGAAACCGCAACTCACGGTGACATCCGTATCGGCGGCGTCTCGATCAACAATATCCCTCCGCATAAACGTGGTATCGGGATGGTGTTCCAGAACTACGCGCTCTTCCCTCACATGACGGTTGCTGAAAACCTCGCTTTCCCGCTTGAGGTTCGCAAAATCGGCAAGTCGGAGCGTGAAGAGAAAGTGCAGCGCGCGCTCGATATGGTTCAGATGGGCCGTTTTGGTGGCCGTCGTCCTGCACAGCTCTCGGGTGGTCAGCAGCAGCGTATCGCACTTGCACGTGCTCTCGTGTTCCAGCCGGAACTGGTCCTCATGGACGAACCGCTTGGCGCGTTGGATAAACAGCTCCGCGAACACATGCAGTTCGAAATCACGCGCCTTGCGCACGAACTGGGGATTACGACAGTTTACGTGACCCACGACCAAACCGAAGCGCTAACCATGTCTGACCGCGTTGCCGTGTTCGACGATGGCCGTATTCAGCAGCTTGCGCCGCCGGACCAACTCTATGAATCGCCACAGAACAGCTTTGTTGCGCAGTTCATCGGTGAAAATAACACGCTTACTGGCGTCGTTAAGGAAATCGGCAACGGCAAGTGCCTCGTCCAGCTGGATGGCGGCGATTTGATCGACGCAAAGCCAGTTAACGTGAAAAATGTTGGCGATCGCACCAAGGTGTCGATCCGCCCAGAGCGTGTCGAAATTAACAAGGACCGTCTGTCCCCAGATGCCCATACCCTCAAAGCTGAGGTTTTGGAGTTTATCTATATGGGCGACATCTTCCGCACACGCTTGCGCGTTGCTGGTCATGATGATTTCGTTATCAAAACACGTAACGCACCTGATCAGGTACGTTTGCAGCCCGGCGCGATGATCGACATCGGCTGGTTGCCAGAGGATTGTCACGCACTCGACGCTTGAGTTCGTGATTAATGAATGCGGGAGGCCCCACCCGGGCGGGCCCCTGCAAAATCAAATCACCGGGAAACCACGGGAGAATAGTATGAAACTTACTAAAACACTTCTTGCTACTTCGGCTCTTACCGTTGCTGCTGGCGCTGCATTCGCAGACGCACACATGGCTTCGGATATGACCCTTGTGAGCTGGGGCGGCGCTTACCAAGCATCGCAGACCAAAGCTTACTCGGAGCCCTATATGGCTGCGAACGCTGGCGTAAACATCGTTTGGGACGAATCCTCGGCTGAAGCCGTTGCGAAACTCCGCGCGATGAACGAGTCGGGTAACATCACTTGGGACCTCGTTGACGTAGAAGCTGCTGACGCTATCCGTCTTTGCGACGAAGGTCTGGCGATGGAAATCGACCACGACGCGATGCTCGCTGCTGGTGACGACGGTTCCACCGCGTCCGAAGACTTCGGCGACTCGATCATCTCTGACTGCTTCATCCCACAGATCGTGTTCTCGACCACTGTTGGCTACCGCGCAGACATGGTTGGCGACAACGCACCAGACTCGATCTGTGCGATCTTCGACACCGAAACCTACCCGGGCAAGCGCGCACTGAACAAGCGCCCGCTGGCAAACATGGAATGGGCTCTGCTCTGTGACGGCGTTGCAAAAGACGACATCTATGACGTTCTCGCAACTCCGGAAGGTCAGGACCAAGCGTTCGCAAAACTCGACACCATCAAAAATGACGTGATCTGGTGGTCGGCAGCTGCTGAAACTCCGCAGCTCCTCGCTGACGGCGAAATCGTAATGGGTTCGACCTACAACGGTCGTCTGTTCTCTGCGATCGCAGAACAGGGCCAGCCGATCGGCATGCTCTGGGACGCTCAGATGCTCGACTTCGACGGTTGGGTAATCCCAGCTGGTCTGCCGGAAGATCGTCTGGCACGCGTTCTGGACTTCGTATCCTACGCAACCGACACCCAGCGTCTGGCTGATCAGGCTGCATACATCTCCTACGGTCCGGCTCGTGCATCGTCCGCTCCGCTCGTAGGTAACCACGCTGAGCTGGGTATTCCTATGGCTCCGCACATGCCGACCGATCCGAACAACTCCAAGAACGTCTTTGTCACCCAGTACGACTTCTGGGCTGACTACCGTGACGATCTGGACGCTAAGTTCCAAGCCTGGCTCGCCCAGTAATCGGACCTAGTTTGGCCCTGCTGTCAGGGCCAGACAAAAAATTGCCACGGCCCCAATCGCGGGCCGTGGTCACTCGGGACGGGACCATTTTATGACTGACGCGACCACCGACGCCGGTAAGCTGACGACAGCTGACGGCCAGAGCCTCAAAAAAAGTTTGCACAAAGCACTCCGCCGCCAAAAGGTACGGGCGTTGATGCTTATTGCACCTCTACTTCTCTTTATTCTGTTGAGCTTCATCGCTCCCATCTTCGACATGCTTTTGCGGTCTGTAGAGAACGATATCGTGCCGGATACGATCCCGCGCACAATCGTTGCACTTGACGATTGGGATGCAACTTCGGACGAAGCGCCGGGCGAAGACGTCTTTGCCGCGTTCTACACCGACTTTGCGATTGCCGAAGAATACAAGAGCCACACTCGTCTGGGTTCGCGCCTGAACTATGAACTGACTGGTATCTCCTCTCTGTTCCGTTCTACTGGCCGCAAGGTTGGTAAGTTTGAAACGGAGTCCTACACTGAACAATTCACCGCGGCCGACGCTGCATATGCTGATCCTGCACAATGGGCTGCATGGATGGCGGATGATGCGGTGCGCGCGGCACTCCCGCAGACGGCGGACGCTTATGATGCATGGTCCAAGATTGTTGTCGATCTGAACAACGATGTTCCATCCGAAGAAGTCCCTGCAGATTTCGTTTATACTGGTCTTTACAATGACTTTATGGACGGAGCTTCGGTCGCGTCTATGCCGTCGGTCGACGTGACTGCATGGGAGCCTGTGTCCCTTCGTGAGCAGTTCATCGACGCGAATGACGGCTGGGCCGATCCTGCGGTTTGGTCGACGATCAAAACCTATGGCGGTGACTACACCAGCGGCTACTTCCTAAACTCGGTCGATATGCAGCTGTCTGGCGAAGGCGTAACGCAGCGCCCTGAAGACGAGCGTATCTACATTACACTGTTCGTCCGCACGATCATTCTGTCGATCGTCATCACTGGCTCGTGCATTTTGCTCGGCTACCCGATCGCTTTCCTTCTGGCAAACCTGCCACTGCGGAGCGCGAACGTCCTGATGATCCTCGTTCTGCTGCCATTCTGGACCTCGCTTCTGGTGCGGACCTCGGCATGGAAGGTTCTGCTGCAGAATCAAGGCGTGATCAACGATATCCTTGTCTGGCTGCATATCATCGCTGACGACAACCGGCTTGAGCTGATTAACAACGCAACAGGTACCATCATCGCGATGACCCACATCCTGTTGCCGTTCATGATCCTGCCGCTCTATTCGGTGATGAAAACGATCAGCCCGTCCTATGTTCGCGCTGCGAAATCAATGGGCGCGAATGACTGGACTGCCTTCTGGCGCGTCTACTTCCCGAACTCGGTTCCGGGTATTGGCGCTGGTTCGATCCTCGTTTTCATCCTGTCCATCGGCTACTATATCACCCCCGAGCTGGTTGGCGGCACCAAAGGTGTCTTCATCTCGAACCGGATCGCATACCACATCTCCAGCTCTCTGAACTGGGGTCTGGCCGCGGCTCTTGGCTCGATCCTGCTCATCCTCGTGCTTGCGCTCTACTGGCTCTACGACCGTATCGTTGGCATTGATAACGTGAAACTCGGAGGCTGATCACAATGGCACTTCCCGCATATGCAAGCACCGCTCAACGGGTGTGGCACTACAGCTACCGGACGATTTGTGGACTGATCTTTTTCTTCCTGATCGCACCGATCCTCGTGATCATCCCGCTGTCTTTCAACGCGCAGGACTTCTTTACGTTCACGCCTGAAATGCTGCGCCTTGATCCGGCTGGGTATTCGTTGAAGCACTACAATGACTTCTTCAGCAACTCCGACTGGCAGTTGGCGCTGAAGAACTCTCTGCAGATCGCGCCGATTGCGACCCTCGTGTCTGTAAGCCTCGGCACGCTGGCGGCTATCGGTCTGTCGCAGAGCCACGTTCCGGGTCGTCGGGCGATTATGGCGGTGATGATTTCGCCAATGATCGTTCCGTTGATCATCTCGGCAACGGGCATGTATTTCTTCTACTCCAACCCATACATCCCTGTTCCGTTCTACGGCAAAGTTTACCTGCCGTTTACTCTGACAGGCACACGGGCTGGTGTTATCCTTGCTCACGCGGCTCTGGGTATCCCGTTCGTTATCATCACTGTGACCGCGACGCTGGTGGGCTTTGACCGCTCGCTGACCCGCGCCTCTGCGATGATGGGTGCGAACCCTGTGACTACGTTCTTCCGTGTTCAGATGCCGCTCATCTTGCCGGGCGTGATCTCTGGCGCGTTGTTCGCCTTCATCACCTCCTTCGACGAAGTGGTGGTTGTGCTCTTCGTGGGTTCGGCTCAGCAAAAGACGCTGCCGTGGCAGATGTTCATCGGCCTGCGCGAGCAGATCAGCCCGACGATCCTCGCTGTTGCAACGATCCTTGTGGTGCTGTCGATCATGCTGCTGACCACGCTGGAACTGCTGCGTCGTCGGTCCGAACGCCTGCGCGGTATGTCACCGGGCTGAGCCCTTGGGGCATTGAATTGAAAAGGGCGGCCGCTTAGGCCGCCCTTTTTTATGGGAGAAGAACCAGCCAGAACGAGGCCGTCAGTATCGATACCGCCGTTCCCAGAAGAACCGCAGATGCAGCCACCCGCCGTGCTTGGCCATACATGTTGGCAAAGAGAAAAGCGTTGACCCCAGGTGCCATCGCAGAGGTGACGACGGCAGAGCGGAATGATGATAGCGGCAGCCCCAGCATCTTGCCCATGCCCCAAACGACAAGAGGGTGCAGGATCAGCGACACGGTGATGATAAAGCCCACCGTGGGAAGGTCGCCGTCTGGACGATAGCGGAACAAGATGCCACCCAAACCAAACAGAGCCGTCGGAAGCGCCGCGCGAACCATGAGGTCGATTGCTTCGGTCAGGACAGACGGCAGTGTGTAACCAGACAGGTTCACGATCACACCGCAAATGATCCCGATGATCAGCATGTTGCGGAACATCGCGCGGAGCACCTTTGCGGGGAGTTGCGCGATAGACCCGCCGCGATTTTTGACGATTTCCATCGCAGTAATGCCGACAGCGTAGCAGAACGGCGAGTGGATCGCGATAATCGCAAAGTTGGCCGATAGAGCATCGACCCCATAAGCACGCTCTGTGATCGGCAGGCCCAGTAGGAGCGAGTTCGAAAACAGACCGACGAAACCAATTGCAATGGCTTCTTCCCATGTGCGGTGGAAAATGAACCTTGCACCGAGGATGCCGACGCCAAAACCCGTCAGCGCCCCCACATAGAACGAGGCCCAAAGCGCGGCATCAAACGACCCTGCTAGGTCAAGGTTCATCATTGACCTGAACAACAGCATGGGGATGGCAAACCCTTGGGCAAAGGTCATGAGCGCGTCCACGGCCTCGGCCTTGAACCAACCGCGCCACGCGGCGACATAGCCAAAGGCAATGACGATAAAGACAGGTAAAACCACCTGTAGCAAAGCAGACATGAGGGAGCCTTCCGAGACGGAATATTAAATGTCGAACGACAATGTCATGCCGTCATAAGCGGGCATGATATGGTTTGGCGTTTCAGCCGCAACCGTTTCGTAATCAAGGTCGACATGCATGTTCGTCAACACGGCCTGTTTGGGCGCGACCCGTTCAATCCACTGGAGCGTTTGTTCCAGATGCGAATGGGTCGGGTGTGGCGTGCGACGCAGAGCATCAACGATCCAGCAGTCGAGGTCATTCAGATGGTCCCAAGCCTCGTCATAGAGGTAGGCAACATCGGGCAGATAGGCGACGCCGTTGATCCGAAAACCTAGCGCATCGATAGAGCCGTGGTTGACCCTGAACGGGGTCAGCGTGACATCACCGCCCGCGCCCGAAATTGTCACGGGGCCATCGATCATGTTTAATTCACAGATCGGCGGGTAGGGCGATCCTTTGGGCTGAACAAAGGCGTAGCCAAAGCGCGACAGAAGGCTTTCGGATGTGTCGCCATCGGCCCAGACCTGCAACCGTTTACCCGTGTTGAAAACGATTTGGCGCACATCATCGAGGCCATGCATGTGGTCGGCGTGTGCGTGGGTAAAGACCACGCCATCCAACTCTCCGACACCCGCATCGACCAGTTGGTCCTTCATGTCGGGGCCAGTGTCGATCAACACGCGGGTCGCATTGTCGCCATCCCAGCGGGTGACAATAATCGAACAGCGACGGCGGCGGTTCTTGGGATTGGTTGGGTCACAATCGCCCCAGATGCCACCAATGCGCGGCACACCGCCCGACGATCCAC
Source organism: Aestuarium sp. (assembly GCF_023253315.1). Classification (NCBI taxonomy): domain Bacteria; kingdom Pseudomonadati; phylum Pseudomonadota; class Alphaproteobacteria; order Rhodobacterales; family Paracoccaceae; genus Aestuarium; species Aestuarium sp. The sequence continues at coordinate 47,204 of NZ_JALRGW010000003.1, read as the reverse complement.
AGCCTAGAATTGTGACCTCAAGCCGAGCCATCAGAGTTTGGCCTTTGTGAACAGGCGATCAAAGTTGGCGGTCGTGGCCTTTGCGAAGTCCTCATAGGAAACGCCGAAAACGTCCGCGCCGACTTGCGCCGTGTGGATCGTGTAACCTGGTTCGTTGCGTTTGCCGCGGAAGGGTTTTGGCGCGAGGTAGGGGCTGTCCGTTTCCACCAAAATTCGATCGAGCGGGGCGGTCGCGAAGATGTCCCTGACCTCTTGGGATTTGGGGAAGGTCGCGATGCCAGACATCGACAGATAGAACCCCATATCCAACGCAGCGCGGGCCAGTTCTGGACCAGAGCTAAAGCAATGCATAACGCAAGTGTAAGCGCCGTTATCCATCCCTTCGCGCAGGATTTGCGCCATATCTTCGTCCGCATTGCGCGCGTGGATGATCAGCGGCAAACCTGTTTCTCGGGCGGCGTCAATGTGGATGCGTAGCGACTGTTTTTGTAGTTCTGCACTGTCGGGCGTGTAGTGGTAGTCCAGACCTGTTTCGCCGATACCGACCATTTTTGGATGTGAAGCATAGCCAACCAGTTGATCGACCGTGACGAGAGGCTGTGCCTCAACGCTCATCGGGTGAATACCCACGGCATAAAAGACCTCGGCATGGGCCTCTGCAATGGCGCGGACCTTGGGTTCGTTGTGCAGTTTTGTGCAGATCGTCACCATGCGTGTCACGCCAGCCTCAATCGCGCGGGCGATCACGTCATCGCGTTCCTCGTCGAAATCGGGAAAGTCGAGGTGGCAGTGGCTATCAACGATTTGGGCTTTGGGGGACATATCTGCCTCAGTCTGCGGCCACGGAGCGGGCCGTTTCTTCGATCCTGAAAACCATATCAAGGATGAGCGCGGCAGGGTCAAGGTTCACCGCCCGACCGCGGCGCACCTTGAGCGACAGTTCCTGCTGTAGTTCTGCCCATCGACGCGCAGCGAGGTCATGCGGCGCGATCCGTGCCAAGAGGCGTGCTTCGCCCATCGCACCTTGGGTGCTGGGTTCACCGACGAGGCCTGTCCGTGCCGCACGCGCAAGCAATAGATCGATCAAGTCGAGCGCCATCGGGAACCGCGCCTCGGCCCCTTTACCTGCGCAGCTTTCCGCGAGCTTCAAAGCGGCCGTGCGATCAACGTTCGGCAGTTTGTCGAACATATGCACCAGATCGTGATACATCTGCAGCCCGTCGTGGTTCATCAAACGGATCGCTTCACCTACGGACCCACCTGACAAGGTGGCGAGCGCTTCTGTTTCGTCCACGTGAACGTCTGCCTGCGCCAAGGCTTGCGCGACATCTGCAGGAGACAAGGGCTTGCACCGCAGTTCGCGGCAACGCGACCGAATTGTCGGCAACAGCCGCGATGGCTGGTGGGCGAGCAGCAGGAGCGTTGTGCGTGCTGGCGGCTCTTCGAGTTCTTTGAGGATCGAGTTCGCGGCTGTGACGTTCATCTCATCGGCCACGTCCACGATCACCACGCGGCGACCACCGTCAGCGGCGGACATGTGAAAGAATTTTTTCAGATCCCGCACGGGGTCAGCGGTGATCTCAGTGCGCAACTTGCCTGTCTTTTCATCCACTGGACGCCGCACGATCGAAAGCCGCGGATGACTGCCTGCACGGATCAGCGCCATGTCAGGATGATCGGCACTGATCGACAGTGATGTCGGAGCAGGGGGCGCGTCACCAAAGAGGCCACCGTCGGCGGGTTGTTCGGTGAGCAAAAACGCAGCGATTTTGTAGGCGAGGGTCGCTTTGCCGATGCCTTTGGGCCCTGTGATCAGCCACCCCGAATGGAGTCGACCAGAGTTATAGGCTTCTAGGAAGGCGGCTTCCGCTTGCTCTTGACCGAACAGGGTTTCGGTTTCACGCGGGTGGGGTGCACCCTCGATCCGATCTGGTTCGGGGAGGTCATCGCTCATGCGCGATCCTCAAAAATGGCAAGGACTTCTGCAGCGACTTCATCTGCTGTTCGATTGCCTTCGACCACGACACAGCGGTCAGAATGCGCACGTGCAATCGAAAGGAACCCGTGACGAACGGTTTCTTGGAACGAGAGGCCGAAATCCTCAAAACGGGCCTCTGCATCGGGGCGGGCCAATCCACGCGCCAGAGCGATTGCAGGATCCATATCGATAATAAAGGTGAGATCAGGCTCTTGGCCGATCATCAAATCGTGCAGCTGATCGACTTTCGCCCGCAGATCGCCACGGGTCGCGCCCTGATAAATACGGGTACTGTCTGCGAAGCGGTCACACACAACAATCTTTCCCGCCTCAAGTGCGGGGCGAATGGTCTTTTCCAAGTGATCTCGGCGGGCAGCGGTGAACAAAAGGATTTCTGTTTCAGGCGACCAGCGGTCAGTGTCACCCGTCAGGATAAGCTGACGGATTTCTTCGGCGCCGACGCTGCCGCCAGGTTCACGCGTGTGGATCACATCGTGGCCCTTGGCACGCAGCCGTTCAGCCAACATTTTGGCCTGAGTAGATTTGCCGGACCCGTCGATCCCTTCAAAGGTAATGAGTTGTCCGCGGGTCATTATCGCCTCAGGCATTATCGTCTGTTGTTGCCGTATCGGCGTTGCTCATGACTTTGTCCAACAGAACCATCACGGCGGTGCGCATACGGATCGCAAACCCACCAACAGGAACGTCAGCTTCAGCGACGAGCGGGATGCGACGCTCTGGAAGATCATCAAAGCGAATGATCAACTCGCCCAAGTTTTGGCCAGCGGCAATCGGCGCCTCAATCGGAGCGTTGAAAACAACTTCACCGTCGATGCTATCCCCGCTCAGGATTGGCACGAGCATCGATACGTCCTCGGCAACGGTCAGTCCAACGGTTGGTGCTTGCCCCATCCATACGCTGGCTTCTGCGACGCGGGTGCCTGTTTCGATCACATTTTTCTGGGCAAATTGACGAAAGGACCAGTTCAGGATGCGCTGCCCCTCTTCGGCGCGAGCGGCTGCACTGTCGAGCCCCGTGACCACGAATACAACGCGACGGTCACCCTGTTTTGCAGAACCAACGAGGCCATAGCCTGCTTCTTGGGTGTGGCCAGTTTTCATCCCATCGGCACCGAGGCCAAGGCCAAGGATCGGGTTGCGATTCTGGCTGTTCGACGGAACGCGACCGTCAAAGAGGAACTCTTCCTCTGCGAAAATCGGGTAGTATGTTGGGAAATCGGTGATCAGGCGTTGAGCGAGGATACCAAGATCGCGCACAGACATACGCTGGTTCGGGTCAGGCCAGCCGTTCGAGTTGGCAAAGGTGGAATGCATCATTCCCAGATCTTGGGCACGCGAGGTCATCATGCGGGCAAAGCCAGCTTCGGTGCCATCGGGCGACAGGTTTTCCGCCAGAACTGCGCTTGCGTCGTTGCCCGACAGGATAATCACGCCGCGGATCAGATCTTCGACGCGGACACGTTCACCGCTGCGCAGAAACATCGACGACCCTTGGTAGCTCATCGCGTGTTCAGACACGAGCAGCTCGTCATCGGGCGACAGTCGTCCGTCTGCTATGGCCTCAAACGCGAGGTAAAGTGTCATCAGCTTCGACATTGACGCCGGAGGCAGTGGCGTGTCCGCATTTTTTTCCAACAGGACCGTGCCTGTCGTCATGTCATAGACATAGGCGGCACGGGCATTGGTTTCGAACGATTGCGCAGCGGCAAACGTTGCGGTCAGGGCCAGAAGGCATGCTGTCAAAAGGCGGATGATCATCTTAAAGCAATCCGTTTCGTTTAATTGGTCACAGCGTAGGCATCAGCATATCCAAGGCCTTTTACGCGCGAAAGAAGGTCAGACCGTTCAGCCGAGCTCTGCGCAGGGCCAACAACGACCCGCCAGAATGGGCGGCCTTGGCTTTCTTGGGCAAGAATGGTCGTGGTGATGCCATTCCCATTCAAGATCTCAGCCGTGCGGTCCGCGTTCGATTGGATCGAGAAGATACCGATCTGAATATAGGGTTTCGTTAGGGCCGATGTCGCGACCGCTGCTTGCGGCGCAAGAGCGGCTGTCGCCACTTGTTCCGCTTCAGCCGCAGAGATCGCCGCCTCAGCATTCGCAATCGGGTCAAGCGACGTGGTCTGAACCTCTTCGCCCGCAATCGCCGTTTCATCGAAGTTCGAAATTGGGGCGGGGGCCTCAACCGGAGCTTCTTCGCGGCGGAGCGCGGTCACTTGCAGTGATGCAGGTGCGCCAGCCAGCATACCCAATGCCGCAGCCGTGTCAGAGGACACTTGCAACGCAGGACCAGGCTGTTCGCGTTCACGGCGGAACAGGGCGCCAATCACGAATTTTCCGTTTTCTGTGTTGCGAATAATCACGCGCTCTGGGTCAACGACATCAGGATGCGCCACCCAAACACCGCCCAAGGACGGACGCCCGTCCCACAGGCCGTTATCAGTGACTTGGAACACTTCGGGGGCTTCAACGTCGCGCTCTACCAGCTGCACGCTTGGGCTTGCTTGCTCGGTCGAGGCCGCGCCGCCCAACTGTGGGAATTGGAATTGGCCGTTGCTGTCACAGCCTGTCAGAACGGTCGTTGCAAGAAGGCCTGCCACAACCCACGAAATTTTGCCCGACATTATGTTGCCCCTATCATTATGCGGATATGCCGCTGCACCAGTTTTAGTGCGTTCTGCTCTCGTCGTTAACACCATAGCGTTGCGCCACCACGTTTTAAAGCCTTCAGCGCCAAAGGTCGGCGGTTTTCCGAACATTGGTTTTTAGCTTCCAGAATCAAAAGCATGCCGTTAGTCACCGCAGGCGCAGGAAGTGTGGCCGAGTGGTTTAAGGCTCTAGTCTTGAAAACTAGCGTGCGGGGAACCGTACCGTGGGTTCGAATCCCACCGCTTCCGCCACAATCCCTCATCAAAATCTGGATCAGCCATTAACTGTTCAGCATCCGGTAGACTGCTAGTGTAGCCGTTGCACCAGTATGATCGCTGACCTGGCCAACTGTGATGAAGAAATGGATCGGGCGTCCGCTCGTGTCTTTGACAGCATGCAGCTTGGTGTTCACGCCACTCGTTGTCTGAACAATTGGACGTTGACGCCCCTTTTTCGGCCACAGGCTTGAGGCTGTGCGGTATGCCTCCAGATAGGTCGTGGAGCGGATAGATTAAATCCAGTTCGGATAGAGTTGACAGCACCGCCGCTTGCACATTGCAATCACGGGATCAGGTGCCTGATGGGGCCGTTTTTGCTTCAACCAAGTTTATCGGAGCAATCCAACTTTCGAAGACTGGTAATCTGGCTGATATCGGTCTCTGAACGCTTCGCGTCTCTTTCCGCCCTTCCTTCGGCAAAATCGAGACGGATCTAAAAAGGACATCCCTTTCAGTGGGTTGGCGCGGAGGGCCGCGCCACCGCTGTAGCAGGTTGATCTGCTTTTCGGTGCGAATAGAACCACCCCAAGGCGGCGTGGTTGTTGATCATTTCGGGTGTTTCGGCCGAGTTGAACTCTGGCGACCGCGCGTTAGGTCACCCAGAGGACAATATGAGATCGAAACAATGACAGACTTAATCCCGACCCGCACCGCTGGCGAAGAGCTCTTAGCGGCTTTTGGGCCTCGAATGGGGCGTCGATACGCCAATGGCCGCAATACGGACCACGGCCCAGGCGCACATAAGGCAGTTTCGGTTTTATCCCCCTATATTCGGCGCAGGTTGGTTCTGGAGGCGGATGCGGTCTCAGCGGCGTTAACCGCCCACGGGCCGCAAGATGCAGAAAAGTTTGTGCAAGAGGTGATCTGGCGCGGCTATTTCAAAGGCTGGCTGGAACACCGACCGCAGGTCTGGGACAGTTATCGCAAGGGGCTGGACGCTGATATTGCCGCGCTTGACCGTGACCGCCGTATGCGCCGCGATGTCGACCGTGCAATGTCTGGGCAAACGGGACTAGAGTGCTTTGATGCTTGGGCAGCCGAACTGGTGGAGACTGGCTATCTGCACAATCACGCTCGGATGTGGTTCGCCTCGATCTGGATATTTACTCTTGGGTTGCCATGGCGGTTAGGTGCGGATTTCTTTTTTCGTAACCTGCTTGATGGTGATGCCGCCTCAAACACGTTGGGCTGGCGCTGGGTGGCAGGACTGCACACGCGTGGCAAGCCATATCCGGCCGACGCGCAGAATATCGCGACATTCACAGCCGGTCGGTTTACTCCGCGCCGCAGTGATCTGGCGGTGGTAACCCAAGGTCTTGAGGTAAGCGAGCCTGACGGCCTGCCTCCAGTCGTGCCGCTGCGTTCGGTCCTGTCACCGCAACCCGACCTCCCAACGGCACTGCTGATCACGGACGAGGATTGCCGGATCGAGGATTTCGACAGTTCTGCGTTGGATATTCGAACGGTGGCTACGCTTGTGGCGGGTCATCTGCGATCCCCATTGCCAGTATCCAATCTTGTCCTTCAGTTCGAGAATGGTGCGTTGGCAGATGCGGCTGCGCGCGCTGGGTTTGCCTCAGTAGAGATGCAGGCAAACGATCCCAGCGGCTTGGCGCGATGGGCGGCGGATGCAGGTGCAACACAGATCGTTACGCCGTATGTTACGCGCGGTCCTTTGCGAGATTGGCTGGATGCGGCCACTCCATCTTTGGTCAAGCACGGCATAACGCTATGCGAGTGGCAGCGCGATTGGGATAAGGCGATCTGGCCCCACGCCACTGCAGGTTTCTTCAAGGTTAAGAAAAATATCCCACGTATCCTTGAACAGGCAGGCCTCGCATGATCACCGTGCGGATCGGGTCGTACGGTCCAGATGACGTTGTGCCGGATGCTCATATTCTGGATCTGACACTTACCATTTCGTCACATCTTGTGATGGTCCCGCGAGACGAGATGGCGCTCGTGTTTGACTACGCTCCGCTCATCCGACGCATCGACACGCGGGCGCGCGCTAACCACTATGAGACGCAAGAGCGGCTTATGACCTGTATCGTCGAAGCCTGCGCTTCCTGAGCCCGTGCAAAGTGCGGATATGATCGAACGCAACGTGGTCCCTAAGCGCCGTCGCATTGATCTCGCCAACGGTCGTAGGATCGAGGAGATCGCTTTTGCATATGAAGGAAAGTGTCATCGCCTCGTGACAAGTCGACATCCCCTTGCTGCAATGGCCCTTCAAACATGGCAGGACAGCAGCCTTGACCTGTGTTGGATCGACGGAAGTTGTCTTTTTCTGGGTGAGTGTCCGGAAAAGTACCTTTTATATTGCTTCTGAAAGGTCGTTGTTAAGCATTATATGTTCAGCGACATCCAGCCACAGTTGATCAATTTGGTCTATAACCTTTGGATCAAATTGATCTGCGACTTTCCAGTATCGTCCATTTGGCACCATGTAGTTTGCGCGCGCTTCAGCGCGCAGTGCACGCTCAATAAGGCTACTTTGAAACTTGATAGGTCGAACAGAGTTTAGGCTTGAATGAACGGCTCTTGGATAAATCAGACGGCTCGTCTGAGCATTCGATAGGTTCACCAAGGCACAGTTCGACTGAGATGCGAGTGCCAAAAGACGCGCTGATTTTGCTTCAAGTGATCGCAGGGTGATGTCGTCGCGTAATGGGTCAGCCGTTCCTTGGCCATAGAAATGCGTTGGCCCGGTCTGGGGATAAACCATGTCACAACCGATCATAGCTATGACGCGTGGTTTAAGCGCGGCAAGCGCCCAGTAAGCTGCGGTGAAGGCCATAGTGCCTCCAGCATAAACAAAGCCACCAAATTGGTTTTGAAGAGGTACATAATCATTTGCGCAGATCGTTTTTTGATCTGTTTTAAATAATCGCGGACGTCTGTTTATCGGGAAATCCTCGGGATGAATGAGATAGTCCCAATCGGGGCGTACTTGCCATGCATTGTTTATCGCGACGATGGTTTGGGACGAACTGCGGCGCCAATCTCTTGACTGAAGTGCCCCAGGTCCTGAACCAATAATAATGACTACACCCACGGCTTGGACTCCACGTTGCCACTTCTTCTCTATGCCTGAGTTAGGGCAATCCGAGGGTGTAGCAATCAAATGGAGCAACATTCTTTGGTTTTGGCCCAGTCGGCAATCACGACATCCGAGGGAATATTAAGACCTTGTGCTTCGCTACTCTTGGCGAGTGGTATGCCGATTCAGCGCGAAAACCGAGTTGACGGCCTCTGTTCCGTAGTCCGCAGGAGATGGGATATTCGCGACGAGTGTGATGCGTCAGCAATGTTGCTGTGTGGCAATCGGAACCAACGGCTAACTCAGTATTACCAAATCGCTCACGATTGCGGCGGTAGCGGGTGCGAGAGTGACGCCGATGTGGCCATGTCCAAATGCCATGATCACGTTTTTGTTGTGTTTTGTGGCTCGGATCACGGGGACTGAATCGGGCATGGAAGGCCGAAATCCGAACCAAGTTCGACTGGGTTCCCCCAAGGCTGGAAACATGTCACGTGCTCCGCGCTCTAGCATCTGTAGTCGGTGTTCAGACTGCGGCAAAGAAAGTCCGCCCAATTCGACCGTTCCCGCGATGCGCAATCGCCCGACCATTGGCGAGGCGTAAAAGCCGCGTTTGGCAGAGCATACTGGCCGCGTCACCGGCGGCGTATCCATGTCGAACTCCAAGTGATACCCGCGTTCGGTATCAAGGCGCACAGTCTCGCCCGCCGAGCGTGCCAAAGGTTTCGAAAATGCCCCTGCTGCCACGATCACTTTATTGGCCTTGAGAATTCGGTCTGTGCAGTGAACCTTAATCCGTGTTCCGTCACTGTCGTCGATTGAACGCGCGGCCGTTGGATAGATAGTGACTCCCCGTTCCACCAAATTCTTGGCGAAAATCTTCATAACTTCCCCAGGGTTGTCGATGCTCGTTGCGTCCGGAAAGAAATGAGCGCCACCCTCAAAGGGCTGTAAATTGGGTTCGTGGCGCAAGACCTCATCGGCGGTTATGACTTCGACCGCAACGCCGTTCTGTCTCCGCAGCCTTTCGTCGTATTTTGCGGCGGCAAAGGCTTTGTTTGACTCATAAAGGTACAAGCATCCTCGCCGATGCAAATGATGTGATGCGCCAAGTTCGAGGCTAAGCTCATGCCACATGTCGCTCGCGTTTTTCAGGAGCGCCCCGATCCTCTGGGCATTGTTTTCAGCTTGCTTGGGGAGGCTTTGGTAGAAAAACTCGATCAGCCAGGGCGCGAGGCTTGGCAAGGTCTGATAACGCAAAGACAACGGACTGTTACGGTCAAAGAACAGACTGGGCAAATTGCGAAGCACATTAGGCGTACCCACTGGAATTGTTGCATAATCTGCAATCGTTCCAGCATTCCCGTAAGACGCACCCATGCCCAATTTATTAGGTTCGATAAGCGCGACCTCTTTGCCTTCTTTGGCAAGGCGAAAGGCTATGCTCATTCCGACGACACCACCGCCGATGACGATAATTTCGTGGTGATCAGGTTTGGGGGTAAGATCAGGCATAAGTGCTCACGTCGCGAAAGCTGACTTCAAGGTCGCCATAGTGCGATATTAATTCGGCGTGTCAAATTCTCGATTTCGACGCGACGTCTAGCCTAGCACGACGAACAGCCGCGTTCGCGTGTGGGGGCGACTGGGGTGTAGCCTTCGCGCAGAATGCGGTTCATGCCGCCTTGGACATCGATCACGGGGCCGTTGATCAATTGGGCGATCTGGCGCGTGGCTTGGGATGTGCGATTGCCTGATCGACACACGAGCGCCAGCTTTTGCCCGTCGCGAAGGTGTGGTTTAATGGCTTGAAGGAACGATTGCGGGTCGGTGTAGGTGACGAGCAAAGCGCCCTCAATCACACCTGTTTGCTTCCATTCTTCGGGGCGCCGAATGTCGACGAGCAACGTGTCCTCTGATGTGGCAAGCGCTTGACCACTGAGCGCTTCTAGCGTGAGGTTTTCGGCGTGAGCCTCAGGTTGATACAGCCCGAATCCGATTGCAGCGGCTGAAATGACGGCGGCGCCCAAGAAAACCCTGCGATTCATCGTTCATCCTCATGAATTTTTGCCACATATAATATAATGAAAGTGTAATGTGTATAGGCCAACTAGCTGCGTTTGGTCGCAGGGTGAGGCAAAAATGACCGACTGACCCCATCAAAAGCATATCCTGATGGGGTATTCTGTCGATTTCATTTGAAATCTTCCTCGCTCTCTGCAAGCTGCGCCAAAGTTCTCTTTGCAAACATAGCAGGAAAAAGATGGAAGTTTCGGTTCGCGACAATAATGTCGAGCAAGCGTTGCGTGTGTTGAAGAAAAAGCTCCAGCGTGAAGGGGTTTATCGCGAAATGCGTCTGAAAGAGTATTTCGAGAAACCTTCCATCCGCAAAGCGCGCGAGCAGAAGGAAGCAATCAGCCGTCAGCGTAAGCTGGCTCGCAAACGGGCGCAGATGCTCGGCTAAGCTAGGCTTGTTCGCGCCAAATTGGGCGCGAACCACCAACGCCGCTGCATTCGTCGAAAGACGTTGATGTAGAACAATACAGAAGCTGCACGACTAGCGACTTTCATCCTGAACACCGATGTGTTGTTTTTGGGTGGGATCGAGGCGCAAAGTCGGCAGCTTTTTCTGTTTAGCTCTCAAGCCTTTCAATTCACGATTGTTTTAACGCCCAGTCGCAGCGACGATAAGCGCGGTCTAGCCGATCGGAATACCCGCGAGATGCGCAACGAGTTCCAACCCGTTGCGGGCACCGAATTTGTCCATGAGCTTTGCGCGGTAAACCTCGACGGTTCGGGGGCTGATCTCTAGGCGACGGGCGATTTCCTTGGACGTCAGACCCTCGGCCAGCATCTGCGCCACCTGTCGTTCGCGGAGCGTGAGTTCGGTCACAGGGCGATTGTCCGAAATGTCGGCAAAGCTCCACACCGATTGCGCAAAGGGCTGATCAAGGTCGAGCGATTGCCCTCGAACACGACACCAAAACAGGCTGCCATCCTTGCGACGCATGATGCGTTCGTCGGCATAGCGTCCCAGCCCGCGCATCTTTTCGGCGCCTATCTGGCCAATGCGCTGAAATTCCTCTGAGGAGGGATACAGTTTTGACAGTGAATGCCCCTGAAGTTCGGAGGCCGCAAATCCGAACATTTCGCAAAAACGGGTGTTGCAGCGCTGGATCACCCGATCCTCGGCGTAGATCAAACCGACTGGCGCGCTCTCAAAGGCTAGTGCGGCAAACCTGTCCATCTCTTGTCACCCGTTACGTAGTTTCACGGATCGCGCGGCCCGACCCGCTGGAGTATTCCGATGGAAAGGGAATGGAGGCAAGTATGGGCGCAAGAATAGTTGGCTGGGGGCACACCAAATTCGGTGTGCATCGTGACAAGAGCTTAGAGGCGTTAATCCAGCAGGCGGCGTCTGAGGCGATCAAAAGCGCAGGTCTCACGCCGAACGATATCGACGCGATTTGGCTCGGTCATTTTAACAACGGCATGGTGCCTGACGCGTTTGCCGCCTCGCTCGTGTTGGGGATTGATGACGGTTTGCGGTTTAAACCAGCGACCCGCGTGGAGAACGCCTGCGCGTCGGGATCTGCCGCGGTCTATGCGGCGCGCAATGCGATCCGCGCTGGTGATGCGCGCTGCGTCTTGGTGATCGGCGTCGAAAAGATGACCGAACTCGATACCAAAGGCGTGACGGCTGCCCTCGCTGGTGCATCCTATTCCGCCGAAGAAGCAGGCGTGAGTTTCCCGCAAATCTTTGGCCGTATCGCCGCGGGATATTTTGATGCCTTTGGGGATCAGTCCGAAACCCTTGCGCGGATCGCGGTGAAAAACCATGAAAACGCTCTGAGCAATCCGCTGGCCCACCTGCAGCGCGAGGTGACGTTTGATTTCTGCAATGAGGTCAGTGAGAAGAACCCGATGATCGCGGCCCCGCTGCGGCTCACTGATTGTTCGCTCATCAGCGATGGCGCAGCGGCGCTGGTGATGGTGGCAGACGATATGACGGCGGATTTCGACCATGTTGCGGGTTTTCGGGCAGCCGTGCAGATGAACGATTTTCTGCCCATGTCGCGGCGCGATATGACCGAACTGACCGCCGCGCGGCGCACCTTTGAAACCGCATATGAACTGGCGGGGATCACCGTTGATGATCTCGATCTGGCAGAAGTCCATGATTGTTTCACCATCGCGGAACTGATGATCTACGAGGCGATGGGCCTTGCCGAAAAGGGCAACGGATCCAGCCTCGTGACTGAGGGCGCGACCCTGCGTGGTGGCCGCCTTTCGATCAACCTGTCTGGCGGGCTAAAGGCCAAAGGGCATCCCGTTGGCGCAACGGGCGTGTCGATGCATGTCCTTGCTGCGCAACAGGTCACGGGGCAGGCGGGCGGCGTTCAGCTGGAAGGTGCGGAACTGGCCTGTGTGTTTAACATGGGTGGCTCGGGCGTTGCGAACTACTGTTCAATCCTAGAGGCCGTTCGATGAACCCCGCTGAATGGTTGCTACGAACGGCAACGCGGTCCCCTGATCGTCCTGCGCTCTATTCTGGTGAAACACTCGTCTCGACATACGCGGGTTTTGACGGCGCGGCGGCATTGATTGGGGCTGTGCTGAGGGCACGCGGCATTGGCGCGGGGCATCGCGTCGCGGTGTTCATGTATAACTGTCCTGAATTCCTCGAAGTGCTCTATGGCATTTGGTATGCGGGCGCGGCGGCGGTGCCGATCAATGCTAAACTGCATCCCAAAGAGGCGGCTTGGATCATCGAAGATGCTGGGGCTGATTTGGTATTCAGTGATAACGCTTTGATCGGTGATCTGTCTGATCTGTTGGAGGGGCGAGAGATCATTTCCGTCAACGGGACCGCGTTTGCAGAGATGAAACAGGCCGATCCGATGCCAGCGCCAGTCGGTCTGAACGAGAGCGACCTCCTTTGGCTGTTCTACACCTCAGGCACCACGGGCAAACCCAAGGGCGTGGCCCTGACCTGCGGCAACATAGCTGCGATGACTTTTACCTACTTCACCGATGTGGATGATGTTTTCGCGGAGGACGCGATCCTCTACGCCGCGCCGATGTCGCATGGCGCTGGGCTCTATAACTTTATGCATGTGATGCGCGGGGCGCGGCATCTGGTGCCCGAAAGTGGTGGCTTTGATGCGGCAGAAATCCTGATGCTGGGTAAACGAATGGGGCCGATTTCCATGTTTGCAGCGCCGACGATGGTGCGGCGGCTGGTTGATGCTGCCAAAGCCAGTTCTGAAATGGGCGAAGGCCTTCGCACGATCGTCTACGCTGGCGGTCCGATGTATGAGGCCGATATTTTGGACGCGACCGAGGTGATGGGCGCACGCTTTGTCCAAATCTACGGGCAGGGGGAATGTCCTATGGGCATTACCGCCTTGCCTCGTGGTGACGTGATAGACCGCAGTCATCCACGCTGGCGGGACCGTTTGAATTCCGTCGGAACGGCGCAGAGCGCGGTGCGCGTGCGCATTGTTGATCGGGACGGCGCAGAGGTCCCCCGAGGTGAGATCGGCGAAATCGTCGTCAAAGGCGCGACCGTGATGTCCGGCTATTGGCAGAACCTCGAGGCGACCCAAAAAGCGATCCGCGATGGGTGGCTTTGGACGGGTGATATGGGGCGCATGGACGACGACGGCTACGTCACCCTGCAGGACCGATCAAAGGACATGATCATTTCTGGCGGCTCAAACATCTACCCCCGCGAGGTCGAAGAGGTTCTGCTGAGCCACCCGAATGTTCATGAGGTTGCGGTTATCGGCACGCCTCATCCCGAATGGGGCGAAGAGGTGATCGCGTTTGTCGTCACACTGCCTGACGCTAACGTTTCGTCCGCTGAATTGGATGCGCTGTGCCTCGACCGCATTGCCCGTTTCAAACGGCCCAAAGCCTATCGGTTTATCGATGCACTCCCCAAAAATAACAACGGCAAAGTCCTCAAGACTGAATTGAGAGACCGTATGAAAAAGGAACCCACCACATGACATTCCTGACGGGTAAAACGGCTTTGGTTACGGGCTCTGTCCAAGGCATCGGTTTGGCGATTGCCAAAGAACTGGCAGGTGCAGGGGCACGCATTGCGGTTCATGGACTGGCCGATGCCGACCAAGCGCAGGCCGCGGTAGACACATTGCTGGCCGCAGGTGCACCTGAAGCGCGGTTCTTTGAGGCGGATATGCGGGATGTGGCAGCCATTGAACGAATGATGGCAGCGGTCGATGAATGGGGTGGGATCGACGTTTTGGTGAACAACGCGGGCATCCAGAAAACCGCAATGCTTGCCGATATGGACCAAGAGACGTGGGACGCGATCATTGGCATCAACCTCTCTGGGCCGTTCCACACGATGCGCCTCGCTATGCCGAAAATGGCTGAAAAAGGCTATGGCCGTGTGATCAACATCGCCAGCGTTCACGGCACTGTCGCCTCGGTCGCCAAGGTTCCCTATTGCGCGTCAAAATTCGGGCTGGTGGGTATGTCAAAGGTCGCTGCCTTGGAATACGCGGCGGTAGGGTCCAAACGTGATGGCGGCATCACGGTGAACTGTATCGGACCCGGCTGGACCGAGACCGCGATTATTGAGCCGCAGATCATCGAACGGGCGGCTAAATATGGTGGCGACCGCGAGAAAGGCATCGCCGAACTTCGCGCCGAAAAACAGCCAAGCCGACGGACTTCTGACCCGTCCGAAATCGGGGCCCTTGCCCTCTGACTGTGCAACCCGATTGCGCACAATGTGACAGGCGCGGTGATCCCCGTTGATGGTGGTTGGACGGCGCAGTAACGGCCCCCAGCATTAATCTGAAAAGTAGGCCGCCTCGAAAGGGGCGGCTCGTCATTTGACAAAGGCGCCTCGCAATTACGGAGCGTCAGATTTGGCAATTCAACCCTTGACCTAACTTCGTGTGAGATTTATCTCATGAGTTGTTAAACCTTAAGTGGTGATTTTTTACCTCATTTTGATTTTTGCAACGGATCGCTTACCGCTTATTTTGGCGGATGCAGTTGTTACATTTGTATTGATTTATTGGGTTTCCTGCTGCGGCAGGTCTGTTGCTGTGCTTTTTAAAGGCTCATGCAATGCGTTGTTCTGCAATTTACAGAACGACCTCCATACTATCGCTTTGCGCTCTTATCGGTTGTGGCGGCAGTGGTGAGGACGAAACTGACTATTCTTCCGGTGGCTCTAGCTCTGCGCTGAGCGAGCAATATTCGAAATCGACATTTGGGCCGGGTGGCGAACTTGGCGTTGGGTGGGTTCGTGGGTTCGTGACCGAGTTCTCGATGGCGGCCGTTCATGCCGTCCGAAGCACCACGAATTTTACCAACAACGTGAATTGGCGCGGTGGCCGTCCGCTCGAAGCGGCGCGTGTCGATTATGCGCGGTCCGTCGGGCTGACCGGGGCAGGGCAAACGATTGCCATCATGGATAACGCGGTCCGTTTGAGCCATGAAACGTTCGACGGAGTGAACGTGACGCACTCTTCCGTTTCAAATTTGGATGCGCGCGATGACCATGGCACGGCAGTGGCGAGTATCGCCGTTGGTCGAGGCGGAACTGGCATCGATGCCGTCGAAGGCGTCGCCTCTGGTGCCGATCTGTTTCTCGGGACGTGGGATTATCAGACAGGTTCGACGTGGAATGAACGCGCCGTAATGGTGAGTGAAGCCGATACCGCTGGTGCCATTGTTATGAATAACTCGTGGCAGTTGTCGCGTGATTTCAATCAATCGACCTTCGAGTATTACTTTGGCCAGTATTCAGTCGCCTCCTCGTATATCAGTGCGATGCAAGACTATGCACAGAGGGGCGTCGTGGTCTTTGCTTTGTCGAACTATCATGACGAATTGGACGCTTATAACGTCGGGGCTTTGCCGCTCCTCTATCCAGACCTCGAAGGGTCGTGGATCACCGTCGTAAATGGTGCGGCGACGTTTGATGAATATGGGATCACCTCGGTGGAGCGCATCTCGTCCGCCTGCATGCAGACCGCTGCCTTTTGTATGACTGCGGATGGGTCGATCTATATCGCGACGGATTACACCGATATCGGCTACACGTCAGGTACGGGCACCAGCTACGCAACACCCCAGATATCCGGCGCCGTTGCGCTGCTGGCTGAGGCCTTCCCAGACCTCACGGCCTCGCAATTGCGCGATCGCCTTTTGGCCTCTGCCGATAATGCTTGGATGACCGATTTCACGGGGTCGATCGACTTCGGGTCGGGCGTCACACACGCCTATAACGATGAATTCGGGCACGGGTTCCTTGATTTGCGGGCGGCGCTTTTGCCGATTGGGACGGCCAGTGTGCCGGTTGCCGAAGGGCAGAGTATCAATCTGTCGACGGGGCAGGTGGCGGCTGTGTCGGGCGCGTTGTCGGGGAACGCCCTTGCCGACGCACTGTCGAGCGAGACCGTTTATGCCTCTGATAGCTTGAACGGTACGTTTGATATTGCGGCATCAGATATCGTTGCAGGGACCGTGGGGTCGCTCAGCTCGATTGATGTTGCTGCATTGTCGGCCGAGCCGCGCCTTTCGACCCGCGCTGCGACCGCTCAGTCCCTCTCGGCGGGGCAGGGCTATGGTGCAATGATCGAGGCCGATGTTGCCATAAATGCCTATGCGCAAACGGGCAATTACGTGCGCGACCTGCCCCTCGGCCAGACCAATCTGCGCGTGATCGAAGGCAATAACGGGGGCGCTGGTTTGGGCCTCACGCATACCTTTGCGACAGATGGTGGCTACTTCTCTGCGGGTCTTACCGCGATGCAAGAGGTCGGTTCCGTCGTCGGCGTAACGGCTCCCGGGTTTGAAGACGGTATCCGTGGACGCTCTGCGGCTCTGGATTTTGCCTATGGTGTTCAACTGGCCGACAGCATTGGTCTGCGGGTCGAAGGGGCTGCAGGCAAAGCTGATGGGCATGGCGCAGGGATGCTGGGTAACTTTAATGATGTCACCTTTAACAGCATGAAGGTCGCTCTGGATCGCGCGATGCCGAACGGCGGGCTCCTCAGTATCTCGCTCTCGCGCCCTGCAGCGATCACCGGAGGCACGGTGGACGTAAGCCTCGCCAACGAGACGACGGCTCTGGCCGCTGGCTCTGACGCCTTTCGAACGCTGGCTGCTGACCTCGCGCCAGAGGCCCGTCAAATGGACATCGGCTTTGAATATTCCGCACCGGTCCATGCCATCGACAATGCGTCGTTCACCTTCTCTATGGGCCACAGCCTCAATGCTGGCCACATCGAAGGGGCGCATGGAAATATGGTTGGGATAGCGCTTAATTTTAGGCTGTGAAGGTCTCTCGGAGAGTTCACTAATTTGTACCGAAGGCCCAAATGAGGTGATCTAATATTGCTGGTTCCGATGTTAGTTCGGGTAAAGTTTTTGTGGTTAACTCCATTTCCACAATGCAAATCTACGTCGGCTATTCGATTACGTTCAATTCCAGTGCCTTAGCCGCACTGCGCAGAATGCGAGCCAAAGCGCCTGCAAACTTTTCGGTCCGATCGCTCGGCACCAAAAGGCTGATGGTACGGTGGGAGTCTGGCGTGACCAGCGGCATAACACGCACTTCGCTGCGGTGGATGCCTTGCCTACGGGCGAAAAGGTCGGGAAGGATGCCGATCCCTGCACCCGTCGCTGCCATCAAAACGATTGAATCGAGGCTCGTGCCTTCGTAGTCGTCGGACACAATTGCTCCACTCGCGCCAGCGATGCCGTAGACGATGCGTGACAATCTGTGCCCCGTATCCAACGTCAACAGACGCTGCCCCGTCAGGTCGGCGGCTGTCACGCTCGACCGATGGGCAAGTGGGTGATCCTGCGCGACCGCGACCCAAAGGGGTTCCACAAACAACGGATGTTGCATGGTGTTTGGGTGGTCTTCGGGGGTCGAGATGATCGCATCGAACCGACCGCTGCGGATGCCGTCATCCAACAGGAGGGTGTTTTCCTCGCGCACCACAACGCGCAGATCGGGTTCTGCGTCGTGCAGCGCGGTGATTGCTTGAGGCAACAGATACGGCCCGATTGAGGGCAAAACCCCAAGACGTAACCGACCACCAAACGGCAGGTCAGAGAGCATGGTGCCGCGCAGGGCTTCGACCTCGGCCAAGATACGCTGGGCGCGTTTCACAAAATCCAACCCGCGCGCTGTCGCCTCAACCCCAGCTCGGCTCCGATCAAAGAGCCGAACGCCAAGGTCGCTTTCCACGGCGGCGATTTGGGTCGATAGGCTCGGTTGGCTGACATTCAGCTTTTCCGCAGCGAGGCCAAAGCCGCCCAACTGGTGAACGGTGACGATATATTCCATTTGCCGCAGGGTCGGGCGCATACATAGCCTCAAACTATGAATAGTAATGTTAATTTGTATTTAAGCTATCAGTAAATTTAGGGCAACAGGCCGCAAACCTGTTGGAGAGATTAATTATGCAAATGCTCGATAGCCTTGTTGGGAACCTGATGGTGCCGACGATCTTGTTCTTTGTTCTCGGCCTTGTCGCGGCCTTTGTGCGCAGCGACCTGTCTATTCCCGAAGGCGCGGCAAAGTTCATGTCGCTCTACCTGCTGCTCGCCATCGGGTTCAAAGGGGGGCATAGCCTTGCAGAAGGTGGGCTTAGTTTTGAGGTGTTCCTCGCACTGGCAGCGGGTTTGTTGTTGTCATTCCTTCTGCCGTTCCTCGCCTACATGCTGCTCCGTACAATGACGCGGCTTGATGCGACCACGGCAGCGGCGGTCGCGGGGCACTATGGTTCGATTTCCATCGTGACCTTTGTCGCGGCGTCTAGCCTACTGGACCTGACGGGTCTGTCGGCGGACGGCTACATGGTGGCTGTTGCCGCCGTGATGGAGGTGCCCGCGATCCTCTCTGCGCTTTGGATTGCAAATCGGTTTGGTCGCGACGGCCAAGAGGCCAGCGTCCCGATGCGTGAACTCTTTGCCAATGGGTCAATCGTTCTGTTGAGTGGTGCGTTCTTGATCGGTGCGCTGACGCAGGACAAAGGGATGGAGATGATCGCGCCCTTTGTCGTGACACCCTTTGTCGGCATCCTCTGCCTATTCTTGCTGGATATGGGTCTGTCTGCGGGGCGGAGCCTCATCACAAACCGTCACCTCCTCAGCTCGGGCCTCTTTGCCTTTGGTATGATCATGCCCCTGATCGGTGCGATCTTCGCCATGGGTCTTGGCTCTGTGATCGGCCTGCAAACGGGCAGCCAGTTTTTGTTGATGGTACTCTCGGCGTCGGCCTCTTACATCGCGGTCCCTGCGGCCATGAAAATCGCGCTGCCCAAGGCAGAAACGGGCATCTACCTCACGCTATCGCTTGGCGTGACGTTTCCGTTCAACATCACAGTAGGTCTGCCGCTCTACCTCTGGCTGGCTGGCCTCATCTGAGGGACTAGTCGCGCCATCCCCACGTTTGGGCCAATGCCAAACACTCCGCCGCTGTCTCTACGGTCGTGTAAGTGCCGACCGACCGTAGGCAAGCGGCGGCAGCTGCGTGACCGAGTTTGAGCGCGTCTTGCCCTGTCCATCCTTCGTGAAGCCCGTATTGGAACCCCGCGGCAAAGGCATCACCAGCGCCATTTGCGCCCTTGCGGTCTGTATCCGCGATGCGCACAGAGGGTTGGCAGGTTTCGGTGCCGTCACGAGTGACCAAAACCGCCCCTTCGGTAAAGTGAACCGCGACGAGTTCCATGGCCCCCATGGCGAGGACCTCTCTGGCGGCGGCAAACACTTGATCGCGATCAGTCACGCCGTCCTCAACAGTTTTGCGCCCAGCCAGCGCGCCAATTTCGAAGTCATTGACCACCAAGGTATCGAGATGGGGCAGGCAAGGGTGCCCGACCGCTCTGATCTTGTCCTCAGGCCCCGCGACGAATTCAAAGTTGGTCTTTAGCCCTGCAGCCTTCGCCTTGCGGAGCACTGTGACCCAACCATTGGCGTCGTCGCCCCACGCTGCGTCCATCTGTTTGTGAATACCCGGAAGCCCGAGGTGTAGAACACGCGCCGAACAGGACGAAAAATCGTAATGGTCAGGCGTCATCAGGTCTGCGACACCAAAGAACAGGATATGCGTGCGACGACCCGTTTGGGCTGACACATAGGCGTCAGTCACTTGGGTCTGTGCGTCAGCAGTGCGGTAAAGGCCACTGCGATCAATGCCGTATTCGTCGGCGATCCCGATCAGGAAATCGCCCATCTCGCCCGCACCAATCAGGCCTTGGGTCCAAACGGGCATGTCAGGGTCGAGACGGCGCATATCGACGGCAAAGTTGCAGCCAGACCCGCCGCCCGCCAGTTCGACCTTTTGAACGGCGGCGATCATGTCCTCTTTGGGCCATTGATCGACGGTAATGTTGCGATCAACGCACCACGTGCCTGCGGTCACAAACCCCTTGCGCATGGGTCACACGTTGGGCTTAAGAATGTTTTCCGAAATCACCAGATCGTCGTCGAGCGATCTGAAAGGCGTGATGCCATTGGCCTGAAGATCACCGTGATAGGCCTTCACCGCTTCCTCACTGGTAACGCCGTCCTCAATCACGTGGCGCATCGCTTTGACCATGAGGACCGAGTCCTCGGAGTAGTAGATCTTGCGCCCGAACAGAGCCACACGTGCACCGTATTTTTCGGCCTGACGGATCAGTTCAAGGCAATCGCGCGTGGTTCCTGCACCACCGCCAAGGATACCAAAAATCAGGTTCTCAGGATCGTATCCCGCGATTTCTTCGGTCGCGGCGGGGCCGTTATAGGCGGCCTTGAGGAAGGCGGGACGTTCATGGCGCGACACGCCCGCAAGGCAGCGCACGATCATGTCATTGTTGTAGGTCGCAAAGTCGCCGTTGGTTTCGACGGGGATTTGGGGGTTAAAGACCTCGAGGAAGTAATCGACCCCTTCCGCAGAGGCCTCATCACGGAACTTCGCGAACTCTTCGAGCGTTTTATGATCCCGTTCGAGGTCATTATAAAACGTCACCGAATAGAGGCCCAAAGGCGCGACCGCTTTGACCCGATCCAAACGGGCAGAGCGGAAATTCTTCATCATGTGTTTGGGATAGCACCCGCCACGGACGTGCCAAATATCCGTGGTATCGTTCAGGCGCACAGCAGGGGTCACGTGGGATTTGTGGAACAGCCCCTCGGCCTGCATCACCTCTGCTGTCGAGAGGGACATCAGCATGATGTCGACCAAACCAGATTTCGTGACCTTGATCATATCGTCGCGATAGGCACGCAGCGATTTCATGCGGCCATCAGGCCCTTTGCCAGGGGTGGCGCAGCCAAAGGCCATATCGCCGTCTTTGGCGTCCGCAATGATAAAGTCGTTCGGCTTGTATTTGCCCGAACGAATGGCGTCTAACTTACGATCAAGGTTTTTCGGCATAACGTCCTCCACTCTAGGGAAAACGGTATCGCAGTTTCGTGAAATTGATAGCGCTAAACTGCCTGTGCAAAGAAAAGTTTTGCAATAAGCGTGAGGGAGGCTGCGCATGTGACTATCAATCTTGGACTGATGTGCGAACTGCTGACCTAGCCCGTGATGCCTGACATGCAAAAGGGGCGCCGATGGCACCCCTTTCTTTGGTCGTTTCGCCCTCGATTAGAGGTAGCGGTTCACCAGATTTTCCAGACGTTCCTGACGGCCCGAGCGGGGTTCTGGGTTAACGTTGTCCGCCAGAACGCGCTCTTGGATCGAGGCGAGGTCGCTGCCCAGCATCGCTTTCGCGCCGTCGGTATCCCAGCCCGCGTAACGCGCATCACGTGCCGCTTCGAGCTTGCCATCTTCAAGCATCGCAGCCGCCGCCTTGAGGCCGCGTGCACAGCAATCCATGCCGCCGATGTGGCTGAGGATCAGATCCTCTGCATCGAGCGACTGACGGCGAATACGTGCGTCAAAGTTGGTGCCGCCTTTGGTAAAGCCACCTGCCTTGAGAACCTCATAATAGGCCAGTGCCATTTCCGGAACGTTGTTCGGGAATTGGTCGGTGTCCCATCCAGACTGGTAGTCGTTGCGGTTCATGTCGATCGAACCCAGCATGCCCAACGACCCAGCCAAGGCCAGTTCGTGTTCAAAGCTGTGACCCGCAAGGATCGCGTGGCCTTGTTCGATGTTCATCTTCACTTCGTTCTCAAGGCCGAAGCGTTTGAGGAAGCCATAAACGGTGGCCACGTCAAAGTCATACTGGTGCTTGGACGGCTCTTGGGGTTTCGGTTCGATCAGGATCTGACCGTCCCAGCCCATCTTGTGCTTATACTCGACCACCATTTCGAGCATCCGCGCCGCATGCTCTGCCTCTTTGGTGAGGTCGGTGTTCAGCAGGGTTTCATAGCCCTCACGGCCGCCCCACAGAACATAGTTCTCACCGCCCAGTTTCATCGTTGCGTCCATGCAAGATTTGATGGTCGCAGCAGAGTAGGCAAAAACCTCTGGATCAGGGTTGGTCGCAGCACCCGCCATGAAACGACGGTGGGTGAATAGGTTCGCAGTGCCCCAAAGCAGTTTCGTCTTTGAGGTTTCCATTTTCTGCGCAAAGTAATCGACGATCTCTTCGAGGTTGCGTTTGTTTTCGGCAAAGGTCTTGCCCTCGGGGCGCACGTCGAGGTCGTGGAAACAGAAAAACGGCGCGCCGAGGATGTCGAACATCTCAAACGCCACATCAGCCTTCAGTTTCGCGGCATCCATGGAGTCACCGAACCACGGGCGATCAAATGTGCGACCACCGAACGGGTCGCCGCCTTCGTAGGCAAAGCTGTGCCAGTAGGCGACGGCAAAGCGCAGGTGGTCTTCCATCCGTTTGCCCATGACGACTTCGTCGGGGTTGTAGTAACGGAATGCAAACTCGTTCTCAGTCTCGGGGCCTTCGTATTTGATGGCCTGAATGCCTTTGAAAAAATCGGTCATAAGAAACCTCTAGTTGAGTGTCTTAAGCGCCTTATAGGCCGCTTGATAATCAGCGTGGCGGGCGAGGAATGCCTCTTCCAACGCGGGAACAGGATCAATGGTGCGCGCGATTTGCGGGGCGCTTGCTGCTGCGGTGGTTTCACCTGTTGCTGCCATTAGGCCCAAACGGGCCGCGCCGAACGCGCCACCGTAGTCACCAGCCACAGGCAACCCGATCGGCATGCCGAGCATGGTTGCGATCGCCTGCACCCAGTAGTCAGACTTGGACCCGCCACCGACGGCGATCAACCGTTCAATCTGTGTGCCAGTGGAGGTCAGCGCGTCATAGCTATCACGCACTGCAAAGGTGACGCCCTCTAGCACCGCGCGTGTCATCGCTGCGCTGTCGGTCGCGTGGTCAAGATGCAGGAACGAGGCGCGGATGGTCGCATCATTGTGCGGGGTACGTTCGCCGCCCAAGTAGGGCAGGAACAAGGTGCGGGCAGGGGCGGTAAGTGGTCCCAACGCGCCCGTGAGTTCTGCAGGTGCCGCGCCCATGACGCGACCAAACCAGTTCATCGCGTCCGCAGCCGCGAGGATCACGCCCATCTGGTGCCATGTGTCGGGCAGGGCGTGGCAGAAAGTATGGACAGCGCTTGCCGCGTCAGGGGAATAGGCGTCACAGGCCGCAAAGAGCACACCAGAGGTGCCGAGGCTGATAAACGCATCGCCAGATTTCACAACGCCCACGCCCACGGCGCTCGCTGCGTTGTCACCGCCGCCGCCAGCCACGACGACATTGGCGGGGAGGCCGAATTGTGCTGCGATGTCGGCCCGTAGGGTGCCCGAAACATCGGACCCTTCGACGAGGCGCGGCATGTGATCGCGTGTCAGGTGGGTCGCTTCGAGCAGGTCATCGGACCACGCCCGCGCCCCCGTATCGAGCCACGACGTGCCTGCCGCATCCGACATCTCAGCGACGTGTTCACCTGTGAGCCAGAGGCGCAGATAGTCCTTGGGCAGGAGAACCTTGGCCAGCTTGGCAAAGATCTCGGGTTCATTGTTGCGCACCCAATCGATTTTCGGCGCGGTAAAGCCCGGAAATACGATGTTGCCCGTAAGGGCACGGAACCGCGGGTCAGCATCCAGCGCTGCCGCCTCAGCTGAGGACCGCGTATCGTTCCAGAGGATGCAGGGCCGTAGCACTGCATCCGAGGCATCCAGCAATGTTGCTCCATGCATATGACCAGAGAGGCCAATGGCACGCACACCGTCGAGCGAAAGTTTGGACTTGAGAGCACCCAGAACAGTTTGCGCGGCTGTGATCCAATCCGCGGGGTCCTGTTCTGACCAACCATCGGCCTTGCGGCTGACGGTGAGGGGGGCTGTTGCTTCGGCGAGGATAGTTTGGGAATCGTCAATGACGATCCCCTTTAGGCCCGAAGTGCCTAGATCAAGTCCAATGTACATTATGCTGCCAGATGTTCCGGTTTGCGTCCGAGGATGATCATCGCGAGGAGGTCGTCCTCGGTCACTTCATCCACCTTCACAACGCCGACCAACTGACCGTTTTTCATAACCGCCGCGCGGTCACAAAGCTGTTTTACCGCATGCACATCGTGGTCGATCAAGAAGATGCCAAGGCCTTGTTTCTTTAGCTCTTGAATCAGCTCTGCCACCATCTGAGTTTCATGCGGGCCAAGCGCCGCTGTCGGTTCATCCATGATCAGAATTTTGGCGTTGAAATACACCGCACGAGCAATCGCAACCGATTGACGCTGACCGCCCGAAAGCGCGCTCACTGGTTCGTTGAACTTGCGGAAGTTAGGGTTGAGACGCGCCATGATCTTGCGCGTCTCAGCTTCCATCTTTGCTTCGTCGAGCATACCCGACTTTGTCACGATCTCACGGCCCAAGAACAGGTTCGACGCTGCATCGAGGTTATCCGCCAGCGCGAGCGTCTGGTAGATGGTTTCGATGTTGTAGGAACGGGCGTCGCGCGGGTTGTTGATCTCAACGGATTGGCCGTTAATCAGAACTTCACCTGCGTCCTTTTTATACGCGCCCGATAGACATTTGATCAGGGTCGATTTGCCTGCACCGTTGTGGCCCAAGAGGCCGACAACTTCGCCTGGGTAGAGGTCAACGCTGACATCATCCACGGCCTTGATACCGCCGAATGCGATTTCGATGTTCCGCAATTCGACAAGAGGGTTTTGCGTGTTGGTCATTGTCACGTCTCCTTACTTTGAACGGCTGCGGTAAAGGTTGTCGAGGTAGACAGCGATCACGAGGACGCTACCGACGACGATCTGTTGGACTGCGGTGTCAAAGCCGATCAGGACCATGCCGGTCTGAAGGCTCTGCATCACCAATGCACCGAGGATTGCACCGTAGATCGTGCCAACACCACCAGCGAGCGAGGTGCCGCCGATCACGGCTGCCGCGATCACATAAAGCTCGTCCAGAAGGCCAAGAGCGTTGGTCGCGCTGTTCAGACGGGCAGAGGCAACAACAGCCGAAAGGCCAGCCAATGCGCCCATCAGTGCGAAGATGCGCAGGGTCATCCAGCGAACGTTGATACCAGCCAGAGCCGCAGCTTCGGGGTTACCACCGATCGCAAAGACGTAGCGGCCAAAGCGGGTGCGGGTCATCAGGATGGTCATCAAGATGCCGACCACCATCAGAATGATCACAGGGATAGCAAAGCCGTGGCTGATGAAGAGGCCTTCAGCAGGAACCTCAACGCCGTTTTTCGCAGCCCATTGGTTCACGATGCCTTTCGGCCATGGGTAGGAGTTCACCAGAAGAACCGCACCGACCACAATCGCGCAGCCTAGGCCGCCAACGAACAGTTCAGCCCACATCGGACGCAGCGGGAAGTCGTGCTCGATCCGATTGCGGCGACCTGCGTAGATCAACCAGATGATGCCTGCACAGGCCAGACCGCCAACGATCCAGCTGCCCGTTGCGCCAACGGTGCCGTAAGGTCCGCCGCCCAAAAGCTGGAAGGTCGCGTCAACGGGGGAGATGGTTTTACCATTGTTCGACAGGAATGCAGCGCCGCGCCAGATCATCAGACCACCGAGGGTCACAATGAACGCAGGGATGCCGCGGTAAGCGATAAGCCAGCCGTGGAATGCGCCGATGATCGCACCACACAGGATGCCAACGACAGCGGTGATGATCCAGATCGACGGGTTCCCGAGGCCAAGGTATTGCGGCAGGATTTCGACCTGCAAAATACCCATGATCATACCGGTCACACCAACAAGAGAGCCCACCGACAGGTCGATGTTACGCGTGATGATGACCAGAACCATGCCCGTTGCCATGATCCCGATGGAGCACATCTGAACGGACAAGTTCCACAGGTTGCGTGGTGTGAGGAAGGCGCCAAAATCGTTAAAGATTACGCCATACATGTGAAACCCGATCCAGATCGCCAGCAAAGCGCCGACCATGCCGAGGAGGCGGGTATCAATCTCGGTTGCACGCAGGAATCGCGTGATCGGCCCAGTCTTCGACGCGGAGCCGGTGGGTTTGTTTGTGGTGTCGGTCATGGAACCTTCCAAATATCTGCTTGGTACGCAGGGTGCAGTGCTCAAACCTAGTCTTCGTGGCAAGCGACTGCGGCGTTTCAGGACGGCAAAGCGTCCGAATGTCGAAAATTCAAAGAGTGTCGGGTGCCAAACCGAGGTCTGGCACCCGTGTCTTAGGCTTAGTTACAGCCGTCAACGCCTGCGATTGCGCCTTCACATGCCTGCTCTTTCGAGATGTGGCCTGCGTCGATTGCAACGCTGAGGTTTGCGCGTGTCAGCGGGGTCGGGGACAGAAGGATCGCGTTCATTTCGATACCTTTTTCGCCGCCCGAGAACTTCACAGCGCCTTCGATTGCGTCGAGAGCGGTGCCCGAAGCCAGAGCCGATGCGATTTCACCAGCTGCAGTGCCGAGCTGACGGGAGTCTTTCCAAACCGAAACGGTCTGGGTGCCACGTGCAACGCGGTTGATCGCAGCCAAGTCGCCGTCCTGACCACCAACAGGGATCACGAGACCCTGAGCGGAGAGAGCAGCAACAACACCACCAGCCATACCGTCGTTTTGAGACAGAACAGCATCAACGTTGTTGTTGTTTGCGGTCAGGATCTGCTCCATGTTTTTCTGAGCATTTTCAGGCTTCCAGCTGTCCGAGAACGCTTCGCCAACGATGTTGATTTTGCCAGCAGCAACGGAGTCGCCGATCACTTCCATCATGCCCTGAAGCAGGAACCCAGCGTTCGGGTCACCTGGGTCACCTTTGATGATCGCGTAGTTGCCTTCTGGAACTTCAGCCGAAACGGTTTCAGCGATGATGCGACCAACGCCGATGTTGTCAAAGGTCAGGTAGAAGGTGCGGTCGTCTTCGATCAGACGGTCGTAGCCAACAACCGGAATGCCCTCAGCCGCTGCCATTTCGATAGCCGGGCCGATTGCGTCTTTGTCCCATGCGTTGATGATCAGTGCGTTAACGCCCTGAGCGATCAGTGCTTCGATGTCAGCAAGCTGTTTGGTGGACGACGACTGAGCGTCTGCGGACACATAGGTGTCGCCAGCAGCTTCGATTGCTGCAACCATTGCTGCTTCGTCGATCTTCCAACGCTCTTCCTGGAAGCTCGCCCAGGATACGCCGATTTTCATGCCGTCTGCCAGAGCAGCAGAGCCGCTGAAGCCTGCAACTGCCACAGCAGCCGCGATAATTGCCTTATGCATAGTGTTTCCTCCCATAGAATTCTATCAACGAAGATCGTTCTCTTCGTAGGCCTCCCTAGCTTGACTGATTAAATTCAATTGTCAAAATAAAAAAATCATAAATTGCGGAAAATTTATGGACAGCGGACAATTTTCGCCCGAATATTACGCTCACCTGAGGGAAATTCGGAGGAAATCTTCTCGCAGGTGCAGAAATAGTTCAGGAGGTGAACTTATGGAATCTGGGTTGGAGGAGGTCCTTCTCGAATCGCAGCACGCACAGGAAGGGTGCGGGCCGATTAACCTTGTGGGGTTGCGTGATTCCAAATCTCTCCGTCAGCAGGTCTTTGAACAGGTGCGGGCAAATGGGCAGGTGTCGCGGGCGATGATCGCGCGGACTTTGAACGTTTCGCCGGGGTCTGTGACCTCTATTACGGCCGAATTGATCGCCGAAGGGTATCTGCGCGAGGTTGAGGGTGCTGCCCGCGAAGCGGGGCGTGGCCGTCCTCCTGTCGCATTGCAGGTGGTGCCAGAGGTGAAGCGGGTCATCGGGATTAAGATCTCTGACGAACGCCACACCGCCGTGCTGACCGATTTCGCGGGGCAGGTGGTTGCCTCTGCCGCGCTAAACATTCCGACCACGAAAAAGCCCGTCGCCACGATCCTTGATGAACTCGAAGAACTGGTGAATCGTTTGATGACCACGGCCGGCCTGCCGTTCTCGGCGGTCTCGGGAATCAGCGTCGGAATCTCTGGTGTTGTCGACCATTCCTGTGGTGTGGTCACATGGTCGCCGCTCATTGTTGAAACCGAAGTCGCGATGGAGCAAGCCATTGCGGATCGGTTCAACTGTCCCGCTCACCTCGAAAACGACGCGAATATGCTGACGCTGGCTGAACTGTGGTTCGGCGCTGGCCGTAGCCGTAAGGATTTTGCGGTTGTCACGGTCGAACATGGCGTGGGTATGGGCATGGTGATTAACAACCAGCTCTATCGCGGCACCCGTGGCATGGGCATGGAATTGGGCCATATCAAAGTGCAACTCGACGGTGCGCTCTGCCGCTGTGGGCAACGTGGTTGTCTTGAGGCCTACCTCGCGGACTACGCTTTGGCGCGCGAGGCATCGACGGCCTTGGGTATTTCGCGGAACAATCCGCAGAGCTTGCCCGTCATGCTCGAAACGCTCTACGAAAAAGCAAAATCGGGGAACCGTGGTGCGCGGACGATTTTCCAGCGGGCAGGGCGCTATTTGGCGGTTGGCCTGTCTAATATCATCAACCTTTTCGATCCCGAGCTGATCATTCTGTCGGGCGAACGGATGCGGTTCGACTACCTTTATGCCGCCGAAGTGCTTGCGGAAACGCATTCCTTGACGCTCAATCAGGCGCGACCAAGAAGTAAAATTGAAATCCAGACGTGGGATGACTTAGTCTGGGCCCGTGGGGCAGCGGCGCTTGCGCTGAGTGAATTGACCAATCGGGTCTTTGGAGAGACGAAGTTACCAGCATGAAATACCTAACGCTCCTCGCGGTCTTTGGCGCGGCTCCGGCCTTTGCGGGTCCAGTTTTCGAAAATATGTCCCAGAATTTGCCGCCTCACGAATACAGCGGTGGCTGGGATCATTTCGTCGGCGGCGGCGTTGCGGTGATGGATTGCAATGGGGATACACTCCCTGATGTGTTCGCTGCAGGCGGAACGGGGCCTGCCTCGCTGTTCATCAACGATGGTGATTTTCAGTTCCACGCAGGTGACTTTCCCGAAATCACAGAGACCACAGGTGCCTATCCGATCGACATTGATGCGGACGGTCACATGGACCTTTTCGTCCTGCGGATCGGCGCGAATAGAGTGCTGAAGGGCGGTCCGGATTGCAGCTTTACTGATGTGACGGCTGATTATGGTGTGCCAGAGACAGATCAGTGGTCCACCTCGTTTACCGCATGGTGGGTTGATGACGGTCTGCCGCATATGGCGGTCGGCAACTACGTCGATCGCAGCAACCCAAAGGGGCCGTTTTTCGCCTGTGATAGCAATACGCTACTGACGCCTGAGAACGGCACATACACGGCTAGTAACCTCGAGCCCGGCTTTTGTGCGCTCTCGATGCTTGCTGCGCGGGATGCATCGGGCACCCAGCGGCTCCGCATTTCGAACGACCGCCAGTATTACGTGCGCGGCGGTTACGAGCAGATGTGGGACATCGCCGAAGCACGGTTTTTAGGCGAAGAGGACGGCTGGGCGAAAGTCTCACTCTGGGGCATGGGGATCGCCAGCCGCGACCTCAATGGCGATGGCCGCGATGAGGTCATGCTGACCTCTATGGGCGACCAGCTTCTGCAGATCGCAACAGACGAAGGCCTATATACCGCTGCGCCGTTTAACATGGGCACATCGGCGCATCGCCCATATTTAGGCGATGATGGTCGTCCGTCGACAGGATGGCACGCGCAGTTTGGCGATGTGGACAACGATGGTCGCGCCGATCTGTTCATCGCGAAAGGCAATGTCGATCAGATGCCGTCGAACGCGATCCATGATCCGAATAACCTTCTGATGCAGCAGCCCGATGGTCATTTTGTCGAGGCAGCACTCGAGGCGGGTCTGGCCAGTGGTGAACGTGCCCGTGGTGCTGCGCTAGCCGATTTCGACAATGACGGACGGCTTGATGTGCTGGTGCTGAACCGTCGTGCGCCTATGGAAATCTATCGCAACGTGACGCCAGATACTGGCGCATGGCTCAACGTTGCGCTGGAGCAGGGCGGTGGAAACCGCAATGCGATCGGAGCGCAGATCACGGTTGAGGCAGGTTCGTTTAAAGAAACCCAGCAAGTCACCATCGGCGGCGGTCACGCTGGCGGTCAGGCTGTGCCGTTGCATTTCGGTCTTGGCGACGCGATTGAGGCGACGATCACGGTGGAATGGCCGAACGGGACAGTGACCACGGCCACCGCCCCTGTGAACCAAACGCTGACCCTAACCCATTAAGGGTTAGGGATCGTCAATCCGCTCGGCACCGTTTCGGGAATACCCAAACGACCTGTCTGCGCGGTGGTGTCTGTCAGGCTGTTCAGGAACGCGACAATCGCCGTAACCTCGTCATCCGACAGTTCAACGGGTTCAATGCTGACTGCTGCGGCGATAGCTGCCACCTCTGCGGGATCATCCATGATCCGCCAATCGGCGAACTCGGCCTCGGGCAGCACGACTTGCGAACGATCGTAGGATTCGAGCCCCGCAACGGGATCAATGTGACCTTTGACAAAGGTCGTCAGGTCCGAATAGGCCCCCGCGTGGCCCCATGGCCCAGTGAGTGCCACGTTGCGCAATGACGGCGTGCGGAACGCGTAAAGGTCCGCAGGATCGCCTGTCACACGGAACCGCCCTTCGTCGCGGGCATTGGTTTCAAACCGCGCACCTTTACCCGGTCCGACCTGAGGCTGCCCCATCGCGTGGAAGCTATGATCGGTCAGGAATTTTCCTGCGTGACAGGACGCACATCCAGCCTCGCCATAAAACAACTCCATCCCTAGGGCAGCGGTGTCTGGTAGCGGAGTCGTCCCGCGCAAGGCCGCATCAAAGGGCGATGTATCCGACCGCCATTCAAACTCCATAAACGCGGCAATGGCGTTGGAAATATCGGTAAAGGCGATGTCGTCGGGGGACGAAATGTGGTCATACACCGCGCTGAATTTATCAGCGTATTCAGGAATGGCCGCAACGCGGCGCGCGATCAAATCCCATGCACCACCTTCGCCCGTCAACGTGCCCAGACGCACGGCCTGCGAAATCTCGTTCTCGGAATAATGGCCCGCCATTTCATCGGCGGACAAAACGGGGAACATTGTCTGCGCGGAAACGATAGAGGCGAAGCCCGCGACCATCTCGTCCTCAAGAGGGGTGCGAAGGCCATTCGGACGGCTCGGGTCTACTTCAACACGGCCATCGTGGAACAATACTCGGAACTCTTTTGCGCCGAGGTTAAAGAGCGGCTGGGCGTTTCGTGGAATCCGTTGTTCAGGCAGGTTCGCCATGTCCAAAACGCGGTTCGGGCCTAGCCCGCGACCACCATCCCCGATGGATAGCGATAGCCCGTCGCCTGTTCCCTCGGACGGATGGTGACAGGTCGCGCAGGCAACCTCTTTGTTACCCGATAGGATGGGATCATAGAATAGCAACTGGCCCAGTTCGGCCTCGTCTTGGCGCACCGGCAGGAAGTCATCATCCGTCAATGGTGCTGGTATGCCCGCCGCCTGAACCATTGGGGCTGCCAAAGCCAAAACTAAGGTCAATGAACGCATTCGATCTCTCCTCTTCCCTTGGCAGTAGAGTGTCGCAAAGCCTTGGGTTTGGAAAGGAAAAGAGGATAGATTTTTCGTATATAAACGGTGTTTTGAACAGAAAGAGGCCCCACCTGATCTCTCGGGCAGGGCCTCTTTGGAGGGAGAAGCAGTTTAGCTGTTTGTGGCGTTGCGATACCACTCCACTATCATCCGACGTTCGTCGTCTTCCATGTAGCTGACGTTCGCGGGCGGCATGGCGTGGGTGACGCCAGCCTGCAGGAAAATCTGGGTCGCGGCGCGAGCAATATCGTGGTCCGTTTCGAGCAGCATTCCCTTGGGCGCGTTGCGGATACCGTCATAGAACGGCTCACGCGCGTGGCACATCGAACAGCGGCCAGGGATCATAGATGCCACGTCCTCGAACCCTTGGGCATTTGCGAACTTCTGTTCGGTCGGGGTCAGCGGACGCGCGTCAGATTCTTCCCATGTGTCGTAGCGCAGCGGTGCGGTCGACAGCCACGCGATCAGGATGAACAGGATCGCAGTCACGGCCCATGTCCAGCTTGGGCTGCCTTTGCGAGCGTGGCGGGTGTTGAAATAATGGCGGATTGTTACGCCCATCAGGAACACCAGCGCCGCGATGATCCAGTTGTAATCGGTGCCAAAGGCCAGTGGGTTGTGGTTCGACAACATCAAGAACACGACCGGAAGTGTCAGGTAGTTGTTGTGCGTCGACCGCAGTTTCGCGATTTTCCCGTATTTCGCGTCAGGTGTGCGACCTTCTTGGAGGTCTTTTACCACGATGCGCTGGTTTGGCATGATGATCAGGAACACGTTCGCCGTCATGATCGTCGCTGTGAACGCGCCGAGGTGCAGCATGACCGCGCGACCTGTGAACACTTGATTATAGGCCCAGCCCATCACCACGAGCAGGACAAACAGCAGAACCATCAGGACGGTGGGGCGTTCGCCCAGAGGTGATTTGCAGAGGAAGTCATAGACCAACCAGCCGATGCTGAGGGAGGCTGCAGAAATCAGGATACCTTGCCACAGGGCGAGGTCAGCCTTGGCTGGATCAATGAGGTACAACTCACCACCTACCCAGTAGATGATCATCAACAGAGCAGCGCCAGAGAGCCAAGTCGTATAGCTCTCCCATTTGAACCACGTCAGATGGTCGGGCATGTTTTCAGGGGCAACGAGGTATTTCTGGATGTGGTAGAACCCACCGCCATGCACCTGCCATTCTTCGCCGTGCGCGCCCACTGGAAGGTTCGGCACCTTGCGAAGACCAAGGTCCAACGCGATGAAATAAAAGGATGATCCGATCCACGCCATCGCGGTGATCACGTGAAGCCAGCGCACTGCAAAGGCGGCCCAATCCCACAATACTACAAGGTCCTGCATATTTCCCCATCTCCTGTCTTTGCGAAGAGTCTAGTCCAGTGATAGCTTTTCGAGTATTCTTGAAAATCCCAAGGCAGCTTCAAGAAATACGGAAATATCACGTGGCTTACCTCGACAATATCAGAACCTTCATTCGGGTCTATGAACTTGAAAATATGTCGGCAGCTGCACGAGATTTACGCATTTCTGCTGCGGTTGCATCATCTCGAATCTCGCAGTTAGAAGAACACCTTAACACACGGCTCTTCCAGCGGACGACCCGCAAACTCGCTGCGACTGAACAGGGGCGGATGTTTTACGAAGGGGCCTGCCGCATCATTGAGGCCGTCGATATGGCCGAAGCCGACATTAGCACCGCGACCAGCACCTTGCGTGGAACGCTCTACGTCGCGGCACCGCTCGGGCTGGGTCAGCGGGTCATCGCGCCTGCTTTGCCTGCTTTTCGGGCGCAGAACCCGCTTGTGGATATTCGCCTGCGTCTGTCCGACCGCAAATTGGATATGGCCGAAGAAGGGCTTGATGTGTTGTTTTTCCTTGGCAATCCCGAGGACAGCAACTTGCGCATTCGCAAAATCACCGACTGCCAAAGGGTGCTCTGCGCGTCGCCTGATTACCTCGCGCGGCGGGGCTATCCGACATCGAGCGCGGAACTCTGCACCGATGCCCATGACTGTTTGAACCTGCGCTACCCCGGCGCGCCAGAGTTTCGCTGGCCTTTGCAAGGACCAGAGGGTGTGCGTCGTGTACCCGTGACAGGGCCGTTTGAAACTGACCACGGTGACGTGCTGACCAATTGGGCCTTGGACGGGCAGGGGATCATTCTGAAATCCGTGTTCGAGATTTCAGAGCACCTCGAATCTGGGCGTCTGGTGCCTGTGCTGCCAGACGAACCACCCGTGCCCATTCAGATGGGATGCCTGTTCATGCACCGCAGACGGCAAGACCCCAAGGCACGGGTTTTTATAGATTTTATGGTCAAACGGATCGACGAACAGCTATCGGTTTAGCTGCCGCGATAGGTCGAATACCCGAAGGGCGAGAGAAGCAGCGGCACGTGGTAGTGCGATGCCTCTGACATGCCAAACCGCAGCGGGATCACATCCAGAAACCGTGGAGTTTCAGGTGGGGTTCCGCAAGCATCGATGTAGTCGCCCGCGTGGAACACCAGCTCATAAACACCCGTCGCAAATTCCGCTGCGGGCAGGATCTGTTCATCGGTGCGGCCATCCGCGTTTGTAGAGAGGCTACGGATGTGCGTGCGGGTTTCGTTTTCAATCCGATAGAGGTCAATCTTTAGACCCTGCGCAGGGCAGCCACGCGCCGTGTCCAAAACGTGAGTAGTCAAATATCCAGACATATCAGTCTCCTTTTGCCCTTTTTTGCCGCAGTTTCAGAATGAAGCGATACCTGAGCAGCAATAAGGACTTTCAAGATTAAATTGAAACCGTTTCACTGGCTCTCAGAATACAGTGTTGCGAACTGCAGGAGAATTCAATTGCGTCGATATACTCGCAACATGCGCGGATACGGGCCTCAGGCCCCCAATGCGAACTGGCCCAACGGGGCCAAAGTGGCTGTGCAATTCGTTCTGAACTACGAAGAAGGCGGTGAGAACTGCTTGCTCCATGGGGATGCGGGCTCTGAGGGCTTCTTGTCCGATATTCCGGGTGCTGCGCCGTGGGCGGGTCAGCGTCATTGGAACATGGAGTCGATCTACGAATACGGCGCCCGCGCTGGGTTTTGGCGTTTGCACCGTTTGTTTACGGGCGCAGGTATTCCCGTGACAATCTATGGCGTGGCCTCTGCCTTGGCCCGCAACCCTGAACAGGTTGCCGCGATGAAGTCCGCAGGCTGGGAAATCGCGAGCCACGGGCTCAAGTGGGTTGAACACAAAGACATGCCCGAGGACGAAGAATGCGCAGCGATTGCTGAGGCCGTCCGTCTTCATACTGAGGTCGTCGGTGAACGCCCGCGCGGTTGGTATACGGGCCGCTGTTCGATGAACACTGTTGCTCTCGTCGCTGAAGAGGGTGGGTTCGACTACATCAGCGATACCTATGACGACGACCTGCCGCATTGGATGGAATTCGGCGACCGCGATCAGTTGATCATCCCCTATACGCTCGAGGCAAACGACATGCGGTTTGCGGGTGCACCTGGGTGGGTCACAGGGCAGGACTTTGGCGACTATCTGATTGATGCCTTCGATACGCTTTATGCCGAAGGCGAGGCAGGCGCGCCGAAAATGATGTCCGTCGGGCTGCATTGCCGTCTGGTTGGCCGTCCCGGTAAAATCGCAGGCCTCAAGAAATTCATCGACCATATTCAGGCACATAGCGATGTCTGGTGCCCGCGCCGCATCGAGGTGGCAGAGCATTGGGCGACGCATCATCCGCACAAACGGATCGAACGACCGAGCCAGATGACCAAAGACCGTTTTGTCAGCCTCTATGGTGGCATCTTTGAACATTCCGCTTGGATTGCCGAACGTGCGTTCGAGTTGGAACTGGGCCCCGCGCACGACTGTGCTGCAGGCGTTCACAACGCGCTATGCCGCATGTTCCGTTCCGCGACCGAGGATGAACGGCTCGGCGTTCTATTGGCGCACCCTGATCTGGCTGGGAAACTGGCTGCGGCTGGACGCCTGACCGCAGAGAGCACATCAGAACAGGCCAGCGCGGGTCTGAATATGCTCACCGATGAGGAGCGCGAAACCTTTACCGCGCTAAACTCGGACTATGTTGCGAAACACGGGTTCCCTTTTATCATCGCCGTGCGTGACCATGATAAGGCGTCGATCCTTGCAGCGTTCAAACGTCGGATCAACAACGACCGCGCGACCGAATTTGCTGAGGCCTGCCGACAGGTCGAACGCATCGCAGAGTTCCGTTTGCAGGATCTCTTCGCATGACAGTCAACGTGACGCCCAAACCCCTCACCGCCGAAGCCTTTGCGCCTTATGGTGATGTGATCGAAGTTTCGGGCGCCCCTGACATGATCATCAATCAGGGCATGTGCGGGCGCCACCACGACCGCGCAAACGTCGATTTCGGCGAGGGTCGCGCGGGCATCAGCCTCTTTGACGCAAAGGCGCGTAGCCTGCCGATGACGGTCGCTTTGGTCGAACGACACCCCTTGGGCAGTCAGGCATTTGTGCCGATCTCGGGTGTTCCGATGATTGTTGTGGTTGCGGCTGCGGGCGAAACCCCTGGTCCGATCGAGGCGTTCATCAGCCAGCCGGGGCAATCGATCAACCTACATAGAAACACATGGCATGGGGTCCTCACGCCACTGGATCGCGATGGCCAATACATCGTGATCGACCGAATTGGGGACGGCAATAATCTGGTGGAACACTGGTTCAAAGAGCCAGTGATTATTGACGTCCCACAATAAACGCTCCCCGCAGAATGGGGGCGACTAACAACAGTCAAAAGGGAGTAACACTATGGCTGATACGTCACTTGGGACAGCTGCACAGCTAAAGGACCCAAATTATACACCTCCATTAGGCCAAGCGATCCCGCTCGGTATCCAACACGTTTTGGCGATGTTCGTCTCGAACGTCACACCTGCGATCATCGTTTGTGGCGCGGCTGGTTTCGGCTTTGGATCGAACTCGCCTGATTTCCCGCAAATGGTCTATATGATCCAGATGTCGATGTTCTTTGCGGGCATTGCGACATTGTTCCAAACCATTGGTTTCGGTCCTGTCGGCGCACGTTTGCCCATCGTTCAGGGCACATCTTTTGCGTTTATTCCGATTATGATCCCGCTCGTTGCGGGCAAGGGCGTTGATGCTATCGCTGTCCTGATGGGCGGTATTTTCGTGGGTGGTCTGTTCCACGCACTCCTCGGCACGGTCATCGGAAAGATCCGCTTTGCCTTGCCGCCGCTGGTGACGGGCCTTGTGGTAATGATGATCGGTCTCGCGCTGGTGAAGGTCGGTATTCAGTATGCAGCAGGCGGTGTTCCTGCGATTGGCACGCCTGAGTATGGCTCTGGTGCAAACTGGCTGGTGGCTGGCACCGTTATCGTTGTCACATTGGGTCTCAAGTTCTTTGCCCGTGGTATGCTGTCGATCTCTGCCGTTCTTGTTGGTCTGATCGCAGGCTATGTCGTCGCTTATGCGCTGGGCATGGTGAGCTTTGGCAACGTGGGGCGCGCTGCGGCCTTCTCGCTGCCGAACCCGTTCCACTTTGGCATGGAATTCACCGCGGCGTCGATCATCGGCTTCTGCGCAATGGCGTTCGTGTCGGCTGTTGAAACCGTGGGTGACGTGTCTGGTATCACCAAAGGTGGCGCTGGCCGCGAAGCGACTGACAAAGAGATCGCAGGTGCGACCTATGCAGACGGTCTGGGCACTGCTGTGTCTGGCCTCTTTGGCGCCCTGCCGAACACCTCGTTCAGCCAGAACGTTGGCCTGATCGCAATCACTGGCGTCATGAGCCGCCACGTTGTGACCCTTGGCGCTGTGTTCCTGATCATCTGTGGTTTGGTCCCCAAAGTTGGCGCGATCATCTCGACCGTTCCGATCGAAGTTCTGGGCGGCGGCGTGATCGTTATGTTCGGCATGGTCGTGGCTTCGGGCATTTCGATGCTGTCGGACGTCGAATGGAACTCCCGCAACATGGTGATCTTTGCGATCGCTCTGTCGCTGGGTCTGGGCCTCCAGCTCGAACCTGATGCGCTGCAGTATCTGCCGGGCACGATCAAGATCTTGGCAACTTCGGGCATCCTGCCTGCAGCCCTGATCGCGATTGTCCTGAACCTCATCCTGCCTGCACACCTCTCGGTCGAAGCGACTGACGAAGTGTCGGGCGGCATGTCTGGCTCCAAGAAGTAATCAAAAACCCTGCTCCGCATTGGCGGGGCAGGGCATCTGACAAAGCAAAAGCCCCAGAGGAAACTCTGTGGCTTTTCGTTTATCGGGCCAGTGGTGCGAAGGGCATGTGGCGGTTCACGTCCTTGTAGAGAAGGTATCGGAACGGCCCCGGTCCCCCTGCGTAACAGGCTTGCGGGCAGAACGACCGAAGCCACATGAAGTCGCCAGCCTCGACCTCAACCCAATCATCGTTGAGACGGTAGACGGCTTTGCCTTCAAGCACATAGAGCCCGTGTTCCATCACATGCGTTTCCGCAAATGGGATCACGCCACCAGGTTGGAAGGTCACGATGTTCACATGCATGTCGTGGCGCAGGTCGGTCGGATCAACGAACCGCGTCGTCGCCCATTTGCCATCGGTGTCGGGCATCGCATTCGGGGCCACGTCCGCTTCGTTCGTGACAAAGGCGGGCGGCATGTCCAGCCCGTCAATCGCTTGATACCGTTTGCGCAGCCAATGGAACCGCAGTGGGGCCGCTTTGGTATTGCGCAGGGACCATGTCGCGTCTGGCGGGAGGAAGGCATATCCGCCCTCAGCCAACACATGGGTTTCGCTGTTCAGCGTGAGCGTCATTTCGCCCGCCACGACAAAGAGAACAGCCTCAACGCCCGTCTCCGTCTCTGGGCGATCCGAACCGCCGCCCTCAGCAACCTCAGCGATGTATTGCGAAAACGTCTCTGCAAATCCAGACAGCGGGCGGGCCAGAACCCAAAAACGGGCGTTGTCCCAAAACGGCAGGTAGCTGGTCACGATATCGCTCATCGTGCCTTTGGGAATGACGGCATAGGCGTCTTTGAACACGGCGCGATCCGTGAGCAACTGTGTCTGCGGCGGTAGCCCGCCCGTCGGGGAGTAGTATCGAGATTTTGTCATGATAATCCGAACCTTATAGATCGACCCCACTCAACCTAACTTTGGCGCGACGCACCACAGCGATTTGACGATAAGGTTTCGTAGCTTGGGTTTGATAATCGCATCTCAGGCCGCAGCCAGTAGCCAATCTCGCAACTCAATCGCCCGCGCAGGGGCGTTTTTCCGAGCAGTGATATAGAACCCATGCGGCGCCTCAATGCTGTCGGGAAAGAGTTTGACCAGCGATCCCGATGAGATCAGCCCGCGTGTCAGCGTTTCCCACCCCAGCACCGCACCCACACCGTCTTGGGCGGCTTGAAGAGCGATGGCGTAGTTGTTCACGTAGTGCGAAGGACCCAGATCAATCGTCACCCCCAGCATTTCGAGAAAGCTCTGCCAGCCCGTCCATCGCGCATCTGACGCGGTTAAGTGGATCAAAGGCATCTTAGTCAAATCGGTCAAATTTTGGGCAGAAAAACGCGATGCGAACTCTGGTGAGGCAAGAATAGAAATGCGGTCACGGAACAAGAGGCGGCAATCGCCCGAATTCGGGGCATCCTCACCGTAGAAAATACACAGGTCACTGGTGGGCGACGTCCCCGGCAAATCGGTGACGTTTTGCGACACTGGGATGTGTCCGCGATGCGCCCAGAACCGCGTCAGGCGCGGGGTGAGGAAGAACGCAGAGACTGCCGTCGTCGCCTCAATCGTCACCGCGTCGTCATCCGCGCGAAGCTGTAACTGTTCGATTGCACTGGATATTTCGCCAAACCCACGCTGGATTGCGACATAGAGAAAAGCGCCCGCCTCGTTCAATTCGACGCCACGGTGATAGCGGTTGAAAACCTGAAACCCCAGTTCGGCCTCCAGCGATTTGACCTGATGGCTGATCGCGGCGGGGGTGACGTTCAAATCATCGGCGGCCTTTTTGAAACTGGCACACCGCGCAGCGGCCTCAAAACTGGCAATCGCGGTGAGAGAAGGGAGCGAGCGATAACGGGCTGGCATGGGGTAATCCTGAGGTGAACTCCAAAACCATTATGGCTTAATTCAAGTAAGTCAATGATAGGTTTTTTGCGATTGCGAGGGACCTGCGTTTTGCGGTTCTGTATGGCTGATTCAACGAAAGACCGACCGATGCATTCGAACAGTGATGTCCTCTCTCTCCTCCTGTCCCGTAAACCGTGGCATTCGCTGCCGCAGGGGCTTTATTTGTCCCAAGCGGCCTATGACGCCGACATGCGCGACCTATGGCACCGTGAATGGATTTTTGCGGCGAGCGCTGCGGAACTGCCCGCCGCAGGCAACTATGTGACCGTCACTTTGGGCGATGCGTCGATCATCGTGGTGCGGGGTGCTGATGGTGTCGCGCGTGCGTTCCACAACTCCTGCCGTCACCGTGGCAGCCGCATTTGTTCGGCGACCAAAGGCACCTCTGCTAAACTCGTTTGCCCCTATCACCAGTGGACCTATGACCTCGATGGATCGCTTCTCTGGGCGCGTGAAATGGGCGATGATTTTAATCCCAAAGAACACGGCCTTGGCGTCGTTCACTGTCGCGAAGTGCAGGGTCTGATTTACATCTGCCTAGCTGCCGTTGCGCCTGACAGCGGTGACCTCGCGGATCAAGCTGCCCGTTACCTCGGCCCTCACGACGTGGCCAACCTCAAGGTCGCCTACCAGTCCACCATCGTCGAAGAGGCGAACTGGAAGCTGGTGATGGAAAACAACCGCGAATGCTATCACTGCGCCTCGAACCA
Source organism: Aestuarium sp. (assembly GCF_023253315.1). Lineage (NCBI taxonomy): Bacteria > Pseudomonadati > Pseudomonadota > Alphaproteobacteria > Rhodobacterales > Paracoccaceae > Aestuarium > Aestuarium sp. The sequence goes on along the minus strand of NZ_JALRGW010000003.1, from coordinate 6,401 downwards.
CCCCTCGCTTTGCGTGACCTTCCCCGATGATCCGAACCTAGTAGGTGCGGATGATGCGACGACCAGCAATATGGGTCGCGAACATATCGAAAAATGTGAGGCCGCGAATTTCCCTGCGCGCTATGTGATCGACCCGACCGAAACATGGCGTTTTGTCCGTATTCCGTTCCTGCGCGATACCGTAAGTTACACGATGGACGGTAAGGCTGCGGTGTCAAAACGCATTGGCACTGTGCCCTTCGATGATGCAGGCAGCTGTCTCTATTTCCACTATCCAAACTCGTGGAACCACTTCCTGTCGGATCAAGTGCTGACCTTCCGCGTCATGCCGCTCGGCCCAGATCGGACCGAAGTCACAACGACGTGGCTTGTACACAAGGATGCGGTCGAAGGCGTGGATTACGATCTGAACCGGCTGACTGAGGTCTGGATTCACACCAACGATGAGGACCGCCAAATCGTTGAAGAAAACCAGCGTGGCGTCCAATCTCCTGGCTATAAACCCGGTCCCTACAGCAAGGCCCAAGAAGGCGGCGTGAACCAGTTCGTGGACTGGTACTGCAAGACGCTGCAAAACCACATGGTGTCGTCATGATCCCGATGCCGAACCGCGCCTCGCCCGTTTGGACTGATGCGGAATTGCTAGAGTGTGTCGCCGTTCTGCCTGAGGCACCGAACGTCAAAACCTTCAGCTTCCGCGCGCCCTCTGGTGCGACATTCGTCTACAAGGCGGGGCAATTCATCACGCTTGATCTGCCCGTGCCTGGTGGGAATGTGCAGCGGACATTTACCATGTCCTCTTCGCCCCTGTCGGCGGGCTACATAAGTGTGACGGTCAAGGTCCAAGAGGGTTCTGTCGGAAGTCGCTGGATGCATGATCATCTGACGGTTGGCACGCGGATCAAGGCCTACGGTCCTGCGGGTATCTTCCATCTGCCTGACCAGCCCGATGGCAAATACCTGTATATTTCCGCGGGCTCTGGCGTGACGCCGCTCATGTCGATGGCGACGACTTTGTATGAATTGGGCAACGATCCCGATATCTGCTTTATCCAATGCGCCAAACGTCCGCGTGACCTGATTTTCCGCCAAAAGCTGGAACTGATGACCTCGCGGACCGCTGGCATCGATCTGCATTTTGTCGTCGGTCAAAACGATCCCTACGAGGTTTGGACTGGCTATCGCGGTCGATTTAACCAGTTGATGCTGGGCCTGATGTGTCAGGACTATCTGGAGCGCGATGTCTATTGCTGTGGTCCAGAGAGCTTTATGGACAGCGTGCGCGAGATCCTGATTTCGCTCGGCTATGATATGGATCGCTATCATCAGGAGGCATTCTCGGCCCCTGTTGAGGATGAAGAAGACCTGCCCGAATTCAACGATGTTGAAGCCGATGCCACGGCAGCCGCAGAGGTTACTTTTGCGAAATCGGGCAAGACCGCGTTGGGCAAAGAGACGGACACGGTTCTCGCCTTGGCGCGTGCCAATGGTGTGCCGCTGCCGTCTGGCTGTAGCTTCGGTCTGTGCGGAACCTGCAAGATCAAGAAAATCTCGGGCGACGTGCATATGGTCCACAACGGCGGGATCACCGATGCCGAAGTTGACGCAGGCTATATCCTTGCCTGTTGTTCGCACCCCTTGGGCAATGTGGAGGTGGAGGCTTAATCCGCCCCATATCCTTGGCCTTTTGGGTCGCGGCAGTAAGACCAGAGTAGAGCGCGGTGGAAAACCCACCCGCCTCTGCTGTGGTCAGACCCGCCGCCGTCGTGCCTGCATAATCGACAAAGACTTTCACCCACTCGGTCGCGTTCTGCGTCTCACCCCGCAACAATTGCGCCGCATCACAGATGGTCGCCTCGGTTGCACGCGCCGCAATGTCTGTGCTGACGCCATTGTCCGTTAGAAATTTCATCATCGCAGCAGCCATGAGGGCAGGGTAGGCGGGACCTGATCCAGAAAGCGCGGTCATCAAATCGATATCCGTCTCTGACGCGAGTTCATCACAGGTGCCAAAGGCCGACAGGATGTCATTCGCGGTCGCTTTGTCATCCGCGGTGACCGCAGATCCAGCGAACCACGGCGAATAGGACGTGCCGATCTCTGCTGCTGCGTTCGGAATGGCGCGGATCACACGATCACCCAAGGTCGCGATGTTCACGCCTGCCATAAACGAAATCGCCAGTTTCCCCTTGGCGTCAAAATTCAGTGCGGGCCAATCCTGTGGCCGCACAGATAGGATGATCGCGTCCGAACGGTCAACCAGATCGGCCACATCCGCCGCCCAAACCACCTGACGCCCGAAATAGTCCTCACGCGGATCGCTACGGTTTAGGATCACCAAATCGCTCGGCGCATGACCACGATCTAACAGCGCCTTACCCAAAGCAGAGCCAAGCCATCCCGTGCCGCCGATAATCCCGATTTTCATAGTATTACTCCGAACCGCGAATAGAACCGCGCCACCTCGCGATCATTGGGTTTTTGGCCCGTGTAGACCTCAACATAATTGGCAACGCGGGCCAGTCGTTCGGTCAGCGGTTCCGTTGTCTGCATTGAGATATAGCCAATCTGAACGAGGTAAATTGTCCGCGCCCGCACATCGGCATCTTGGGCGTCATAGCCCCAGCCCTCAAGCATCCCGCGCAGCGCATCGAGCCGTCGATTGTCTGCCGCCTGCAGTTCGGTGAGCATTTTGGGGTCTTGTATCGCCCAGCTGCGCACCGCGTGTTCCATCCGCGCGTCAAAGGCATCTTCGCGTAGGAAGCAACTGATGACGTTGAACATCGCCTCAGTTCGGGTCTCTGCGTATTCCTTTGTGGCGGCGATCAGGGGGGTTGTTGTGCGGTCCTCCCACAATGCCCTCAGCGCTTGGAGTAGCGATCCGCGATTGTCAAAGAACCAATAAAAACTGGTGCGCGACAGCTTTAGCTGCGCCGCGAGCGGTAGGATTTTCACCGCATCGATGCCGTTTTCGATCAGGGCATCATAGGCCGCTTGCAGCCATAATTCTGGCGATCCGCGCCATCCGGTGTCGATGTCTTCAGCCTGAGTCATGCGGGTACGCTACTCTCGTTTTTTTGGGTGCTCAAGTGAATGTTCATAGGTGAACCTAAACTTGACAGTTATGAACATTTTCGGAATCCTTCGGCAAATCCAATTGCGGAGTCGCGCCATGTCTAACGATCCACTTCTCCAGCCGTATCAGCTGAAACACCTCACTTTGAAAAACCGGATCATGATTACAAGTCATGAACCTGCCTATCCCGAAGACGGCATGCCCAAGGATCGTTACCGCGCCTACCACGTAGAGCGGGCAAAGGCGGGCGTGGCGCTGACGATGACCGCAGGGTCGGCCTCGGTCGCGCGCGACAGTCCGCCGGTGTTCAACAATATCCTTGCCTGGAGGGACGAAGTCGTCGGCTATATGAAGCAGATGGTCGATGAATGTCACGACCATGGCGCCGCTGTGATGATCCAATTGACCCACCTTGGTCGCCGCACGCGCTGGGACAAAGCGGACTGGTTGCCCGTTGTAGCGCCCAGCCACGAACGCGAAGCATCGCACCGTGCATTCCCAAAACGCATAGAAGACTGGGACATCACTCGTATCATCGAGGACTACGCGGATGCCGCTGAACGTATGCAAGCGGCGGGCGTCGACGGGATCGAGCTCGAAGCTTACGGCCACCTCCTTGAACAATTCTGGTCCCCGCTGACCAACGACCTTGACGCGCCCTATGGTGGTTCGCTCGAAAACCGTCTGCGGTTCACGATGGAGGTTTTGCAAGCCATCCGTGCCCGCTGTGGCGAGAAGTTCATCGTCGGTGTGCGCTACACGGGCGATCAGGATATGGCGGGCGGCATGGGCAAGGATGAGGGGCTTCAGGTTTCTCACATGCTCAAAAACAGTGGCCACGTGGATTTCCTCAATATCGTGAAGGGCCATATCGACACTGACCCTGGTCTGACTGATCTGATCCCGATCCAAGGGATGCGGAACGCGCCGCACCTCGACTTTGCGGGCGAAATTCGCGCGGCAACCAATTTCCCGACCTTCCACGCTGCCAAAATTCCTGACGTTGCCACCGCCCGTCATGCGATTGCGAGCGGGAAGCTGGATATGGTCGGCATGACCCGCGCCCACATGGCCGACCCGCATTTGGTGCGCAAAATCATCGAAGGGCGCGAGGATGACATTCGTCCTTGCGTCGGCGCGAACTACTGCCTCGACCGTATTTATCAAGGCGGCATGGCGCTCTGCTTGCATAACCCCGCAACGGGCCGCGAACTGGAAGTGCCGCAGACGATCACCCCTGCGGACACGAAAAAGCGGGTCACGATCGTCGGTGCTGGCCCCGCAGGGATGGAGGCCGCTCGCGTCGCCGCAGAACGCGGTCACGCTGTCACCGTGTTCGAGGCCGCCGACCAACCCGGTGGGCAAATTCGGCTAACTGCGCTGCAAGAACGCCGTCGTGAGATGGCGTCGATCATCGCGTGGCGCTTTGACCAATGCACCAAGCGCGGCGTGCAGTTCCATTTCAACACATTTGCCGACATGGACACCGTTCTGGAAACCAACCCAGACGAGGTTATCGTCGCGACAGGGGGCTTGCCCCATACCGAGGTGTTGGAAGCTGGCAATGAACTGGTTTGTTCCGCGTGGGATATTCTGTCGGGCGATGTGAAGCCGGGCACAAACGTGCTTGTGTTTGACGACGCGGGCGATCACGCGGGTCTACAGGCGGCGGATGTGATTTCGGAAACGGGCGCGAAGGTCGAAATCGTCACGCCAGACCGCAGTTTCGCGCCTGAAGTCATGGCGATGAACCTTGTTCCTTACATGCGTAACCTGCAAAAACGCGACACGACCTTTACGGTCACGTGGCGTCTGATGGCCGTCGCGAAAGACGGCAACCAACTGCGCGCCACCTTGGGCAGCGATTACGGCGGGGTGACCCGTGAACGGATCGTGGATCAGGTTGTGGTGAACCATGGCACGCGCCCGCTCGATGACATCTATTTCGATCTGAAACCGCTGTCGTCGAACCTCGGTGAGGTGGATTACGACGCGCTGTCGACAGGTGCACCGCAGACCGTGATGCGCAATCCCGAAGGCACGTTCCGTCTGTTCCGCATCGGTGACGCTGTTTCGGCACGCAACACCCACGCGGCAATCTACGATGCCCTGCGTATCGGTAAGGATCTCTAACCGATTGGCATCGTAAAGCCGACCTTCACGCGGTCCATCACCGCGCTCGTTCTAAATCGCGCGACGTTTTCTTCTGCAAAGAAGTGGCGTCGCGTAAAATCTTCGTAATCGGCCATGTCTTTGGCTGAGAGGATCAGGATAAAGTCCGCGTTTCCAGTGACATAGTAGCACTGCATCACTTCTGGCGCGGCTTTCATCTTGTCCTTAAAGCGGTCCAATTCCGCAGGCCGTTCGTTTTGGAGCGTCACCTCCACAATCATGATCAATCCTCGGCCCATCGTTTGTGGATTGAGGATCGCGACCTCTTGTTCAATCGCATCCGATGACCGCAATTTGGCAAGCCGTTTGCGGCAAGCGTCAGGGGATAGCCCCACTTTTTCCGATAGCGCTTCGGCGGTCAGGCGGTTGTTGTGCTGCAAGGCGTCGAGGATGAGTGTGTCAAAGCTGTCCATGTGGGGATTTGGTCGGAATATACGCTCAATGTCACGGCTAATTATCGAATAGGTCCGAAAATCCGTAACTGGACGTGAGTGACGCGGTTTTTCGGCCTCAACATGTCCCTCTTTGCCGAGATCGGATTGACCGCCTGCGCTACTCTCATTGCAAAGTAAAAGGATTCCCCATGCCCAACACACGTCCCAACCCCTTCCGCGGTACTGGCCTGCCGAACTTGACTCTTTATCCGACCGCGGACGCGAGTGCCGTGGGTAAACTGTTGTCGATGTGCCCCGCGCACGCTCAAACGCCGTTGGTCGAAGCCCCCGAACTGGCCAAGGCCGTCGGTGTCGCCCGCATCACGATCAAGGATGAACGCGGGCGGATGGGCTTGGGCAGCATCGACAAACTATATTTCACAAGAAATAATAATCTTTTACTTATCAGCCATATTTTGGACACTGGGTTATGACACTATTTATGGAGCGCAAGATATAAGAGATGATGAGATAATTGGAGTAAAATCAACTTCCATAAAGTTTAAAAAAAATATTAGACAATTCGTTAGTGTAAATTACCTTTTATCTTCATTATTAATAATTTACTTAATTAAAAATGAACTTGGTTTTAACTTTTTAACATTTTTTATGATAATTTTTATTTTAAGTTTAGTTTATCAAATACAAATATTTGATAAAATTAATCCTCAATCTTGTTTTAAAGCTTTTAAAATAAATAATTTTTCTGGGCTTAGTAT